>JBIKTT010000027.1:0-10251 GCA_044347925.1 Phycisphaerales bacterium | reverse complement strand
CGGCTTGGTGAGGTTCCTCGCGCAGGACGACTGCCCGGTGGACTTCACCCGCGACGGGTTCGTCGATTTCTTCGATTACGACGCGTATGTGTCGTGCTTTGAGGGCGGCCCCTGCCCCTGCGACCAGACGCCGGACTTCAACGGCGACGGTTTCGCGGACTTCTTTGATTACGATGAGTTCGTGGCCGCTTTCGAGAACGGCTGCTGAGGAGCTTGAATCCATGCGTTTCCATTCGTTCCTGGCGGCCCTCACGGCCATCGCGGCTTCGCACGCTTCAGCCCAAGAGGTCTGGCTCACCTACGAAGCCTCTGACGGCACGCTTCCTTCGGACCAGTGCTGGGACCTGATTCGCAGCGGCGGGCCCGTGCCAACGCTCGAGAACGGCGCCGTCAACATCGGCCCCTCTTCGACCGGCGGCTACATCTACTACACCCGCGAGATGTCGATCGACTTCGCGCAGGGCGCCGCGATCGAAGCCGAGGTCTTCATCGACTACTCGGACTACGGCTCCAACCCCTGCGGAGCGGGCCCGCGAGCGGGGTTTTACCTCACGATGTTCGACGTCTCCGGTCGCCTGATGTACCTGGGCGTGGGAAGCAACGTGGTGTACCTCACGGCGGACGCTTCGCGTTCGCACGGCCCCGGATCGCCGATCGCGTCCGTGCCCATGGCCGGACGCTGGCGGACCATCCGCGTGGAGATCGAAAGCGGCGTGATGACGGCTTTCATCGACGGCGTGCAGACGCTCACGACCGCCGTCAACGGCCCGCTCTTCAGCACCACTCGGAGAGCCTCCTTCGGCGATGAGTCCGTGTGCGCCGGTTCGCACTCGCGCGTTCGGTCCGTGCGCGTGCTCGCCCGCGAGGAATGCCGCGTGGATTTCAACCGCGACCGGTTCGTCGATTTCTTTGATTACGACGCGTACGTGTCGTGCTTTGAAGGCGGCGAATGCCCGTGCGACCAGACGCCGGATTTCAACGGCGACGGATTCGCGGACTTCTTCGATTACGACGAGTTTGTGGCTTCGTTCGAGAGTGGGTGCTGAAAGCCGGGAGCACCGATCGATGGGGGAACCGGCGATCGTTGCTCGGTTCGGATCTGTGCCACCCGCCTTCAGGTACAATCGGCACTAACTCAGAATAGGTCTCTCTAATCGCGCAATCACGTCGCCCCCAACAGGGGGCGGCGGCCTATAGCCGCATGACTGCATTCTTACCAACATTGCCGTTGGGATAGCGACATTATGTTGTTCTATGTATTCACACAGATCGTCAAGCCAGTGCCATTCGCCATCCGTCATGGACCGAATTGAACCAGCAATGCGCTTCCCTGTGAACGGACAAGGGAAGCTCATACGGCTCGTCGCCGCCACCACTTGGGCACCCCGCAGATAGCTTATCACTTTTGGCTTCTCGTACTTCTGCACAACCTGCGGAAAGACGAACTCTCGTATATGAGGACACAGTTTATATGCCGGGCCGTACTCGTACCAATAGCCGAACCACCTGTGATTCCACTGATCAAGAATGCTCATGGACGAGGACCTCCCGGGTCACACCTTACAAGTATCCCAGAGTTATTTAAGCGGAGTGTTGGCGGGTGGCACGACTATCGTCCTCTTCTCGGGCTTGGCGGCGACCGTTCTTCGCATGCACTCCAGTATAACCGACTGCGTGGGTGCCACGACCTGCCGCTTGGGCTGGTCGCGGCACCCACGTCCCTCGTTCTTCGGGAACCGATGCCGAAAAGCAAGACCCGCGTTTCCCCAAGAAGACGTCAGTCGTGCCACCCGCCTGAAGACCGGGTGACCGAGGTTCCGCATTGCCAGATGCCGTGGCGTCAGCTCGTCATTATCGGTGAGAGGTGATCGAAAAAGCCGCTTAGGACCGCATCCTCGATCGCTCGCACGATCATCTCGCGATTGACATCTGCCACTACGATGAGCCCGGGTTCCTGTACCCACGGCTTGCCTGCCTTCGCATACTCAGCGAGGTCCTGAGCGAGTCTCGTCGGATCGTAGAAATGTACCCTGTATCGCCGGCCACCCTCAAGAACAACGACAACTCCATCGAGCCATCCTTTCTGGGTGCACTCATGCTCTGCAAGATCGTCGTAATGCTCTGGAAACATGATCGTGAAATTTGTCATGTGTTATACTGAGAAGTTGGGCGGGTGGCAGGCGGGTGGCACGATGGCCTTCTCTTCTCGGGGTTTGTGGTGCCTGATCTTCACGCGGAACCCAGTATAACCGATGGCCGGGGTGCCACGATCCGCCGCTTCGGCGCATCGTGGATGGATGTTGGTGAAACATGAGCCGTCGAATCTCGCGGTGTGGCGCGGTGCGGCATGAGGTGCGCGGCACCGATCGCGGAATCGAGGCGTCGCGGGGTCAGCACCCGGTTTCGAACGCTTGCACGAAGTCGCTGTAGTCGAAGAAGTCGGTAAAGCCGTCACCGTTGAAGTCCGAGCCGGGGCCGCCGGATTCGAACGCTTCGACGTAGTCGCTGTAGTCGAAGAAATCGACGAAGTCGTCGCCGTTGAAGTCCGCAGGGCATCCGGCGGGTGCCGGGCCGATCGTGCCGCCGAAGTTCACGTTCTGCGCGAGCAGGTCCGCATCGCCGGCGGGGCCGTCGGCCCAGGCTCCGATCAGTTGGTCGCGGCCGACGGACTTGACGACGCTCAAGCGGCCTTTGGCGGTGAACCGTGTGGAGACGGGTAGGATCGAGGGCGACCACACCGCAGCGCCCGAAGCGTCGAGCGAGGTCGCTTGGATCTCCTGCGTGACCGGGCCGGTGTACTGCTGCCACATGAGGTATGAGTCGCCGGAGGGTTCGGCGTGAACGGTGATGAAGTTCGACTGGAACCCGCCGAGCGGGACGACCTCTGCGCCCGAGCCCCAGAGCAGGCCGGTCTCGGGGCTGATGCGCTGCACGGACAAGCCGAACTGGCTCTGGTTCGGGTTGCTCCGCTGGTACGCGAGGGTGTATTCATCGTTCAAAGCGTCGAACCCGACCGAAGCGGAGAGGCGAAGCTCGGTTGAGCTCGGCGTGTTGGAAGCGGCGATGCCGCCGGCTTGGAACCGAAGCGTGCCCGCGGCGGTGACGTGTTGAAGCCAGGCGTTGCGGGTGGCTCCATTGTCGTAGAACGCGACAATCGCGCCGCCGGTGCCGTCGGGGATGATCGTCGGGAAGTAGCCGTTCTGGATGCTTCGGAGCGGGGTCTGCGATGAGGTATAGATGTCGATCGCGGTGCCCGGGCCGCCGGCACCGGACCAGAGCGGGGCGTTGGCGGCGTTCCACTTCTGGATTTTCAGGCCCTTGCGCGAGGCTTGGAAGGAGGTCGTCTCGCCCCGGACCCACAAAGCGATCACCTCTCCGGAATTGCCGGCTTGGAGGTCGCTGATGGCTTGGTAGCGGCCAGTTTCGGTGACGGACCAGGCGCCGCCGGCGGGGATCTGACCGTTGGCGGCGATGCGCTGGAAGTTCAGGACGTTGCTCGAAGCCCATGCGACGACGTACGAGCCGTCCGAAAGGGCGGCGACGCGCGGAGCGAGCACGTTGGCGGTGTTGGGCACCTGCACGCCGGCTGCGCCCCAGACGAGCGTGCCGTCGGGCGCGACCTTCTGCACCGTGACGACCGTGGCCCCCGAGCTGTCATCGTCGAACGCGACGATCGCGTTGCCGAGAGCGTCAACCTTCATGTCGTAGACGAAGGTCGCGGTGTTGGTGCGGTTGGCGAGGATGGGGCCGTTGCCGGGGAGGAGCCGCTCGCCCGTCGCTGAGAGTCGCTGGATCGCGGGCTTGTACCCGCTGCCGGAGCTGGTATCGAAGTAGGAGACCCACGCTCCGCCGTCGGCGGTCGGACGGACGAGCGGGACGCCCTGGTCGCCCGCGCCGGTCGCGACGGGCGTGTTCACGGTCGGATCGGTCGCCCACTGGGCGAGGGCGGGGGTCGCGAGCGTGCCCGCGGAGATGAAGACCAGGCTCGCTACGACCATCGACGCTGAACGCATGACCGATCCTCTCTCAAGTGTCGCCGTGCCCGGTCCGCACGCGCGGATGAACGCAAAACGGCGGGCGGACGCCGTGTTGCTCTGTACGGAGCGGAGCCTGTTCGGTTCCGACACCGGGTGAATGTACCGGAAGTCCGCGCCCGGACCAAGCGAGATTCGTCGGTTCGGGCGAAACGGGAAGGTCAGAGCAGATCCGGCCGCCGCTCACGCGTGCGGGTTTGCATCTGTTCGAGGCGCCACTTGGCGATTTTGCCGTGGTCGCCGGAGAGGAGCACGTCGGGGACCGTGCGGCCCTCCCACTCGCGCGGCTTGGTGTAGTGCGGGCAGTCGAGCAGGCGCTCGCCGGCGGGGCCGAGCTTGCCGAAGCTATCGGTCGCGGCGGAGCCCTCATCGCCGAGCGCGCCGGGCAGGAGCCGCGTCACGGCATCGATGAGCACGATCGCGCCGAGCTCGCCGCCGGAGATGACGTAATCGCCGAGGGAGATTTCCAGAGGCGCGAGAGCTTCGATGACGCGTTCGTCGATCCCCTCGTAGTGCCCGGCGATGATGAGGAGGCGCGGCTTGGTCGCGAGGTCCTCGACGACGGCCTGCGTGAGCGGGCGGCCCTGCGGGGTCATGAGGATGCGCGTCGCGGGGCGAGGATCAGCGGCTTCCACGGCGGTGACGGCGTCCCAAAGCGGCTGACACATCATGACCATGCCCGGCCCGCCGCCGAAGGGGCGATCATCGGTCTTGCGATGCTTGTTGGTCGTGTACTGGCGGATGTCGGTCGCGTGCCACTCGACCAAACCGGCGGCGCGGGCGCGAGCGGGGATGCTGACGCCGAGGGCGCCGGGCGATTCGGCGGTGAACATCTCGGGGAAGGTCGTGAGGATGTCGACGCGGAGGGGCATGGTCGGTCGGCGTTCCAGGAAGGGGTCCCAAGAAAGAAGCCCGAGGACATGCCCCGGGCTTCTTGGTGATTCATCGGACATGTCGAGAAGCGATTACTTCTTCTCTTCCTTGGCGGGCGCGGCGGCCGCGGCGGCGATGCGGGCTTCGACGTCCTTGCGGCGCTGGGACCGGCGGGCTTCCCAAGCCTTCAGGCCGCAGAGGTTCCGCTTGGCGAGGAAGTCCTCGACGGTCTCGGAAGGCTTGGCGCCAACGGAGAGCCAGTACTTCACGCGCTCTTCGTTGATGTTGAGGCCCTTGGCCGAATCCTGCTCGCGCGGGTCGTACCAGCCGAGGTTCTCGAGGCAGGGGCCGTCACGACGCACGCGACCATCGATCGCCGCGAGGCGGAAGAAGGGACGGTTGTGACGGCCGGTACGCTGGAAGCGAAGTCGAACCACTTGAGGCTCCGATAGAGTCAGGGGACGTGTGCAAACTTGGACGACCGGGACCCAAACCCGGGCCTCGACTATATTCCGCGCTGCCGGACGATTCCAGTCGCCGGATTCACGCCGATTCGACCCCATGACCGATCAAAAACCGACCAATCCGACGCCGGGACACCCCACCGCGACCCCGCTCCTGTCCGTCAAGGGGCTCGTCGTGCGTTTCCCGCAGCGAAGCGGCATCCTGCAGCGGGTCGTCGGCTGGTCCCGAGCGGTCGACGGCGTCTCGTTCGACCTCGCCCGGGGGGAATCCCTCGGCCTCGTCGGGGAGTCCGGGAGCGGGAAGTCGACCGTCGCCCGGGCGGTGGTCCGATTGGTTGAAGCGGCCGAGGGGACAATCTCGCTCTGGGGCGAGGACCTGCGGCAAGCCCGGGGGGTCGGGCTCAAACGCCTCCGCCGCCGGGTCCAGATGATCTTCCAGGACCCCGCCGGAAGCCTCAACCCGCGCATGCGGATCGGGGACATCGTCGCCGAGCCGCTCATCGTCCACGGCGAAGCCGGCACCAAGCACGAACTCACGCAGCGCGTCGGGGGGCTGCTGGAACGGTGCGGGATGCCGGCGGCTTGCATGGACCGTTTCCCGCACCAGTTCAGCGGCGGGCAGCGGCAGCGGATCGCGATCGCTCGGGCTTTGGCACTCACACCCGAGCTCATCGTCTGCGACGAGCCGACGAGCGCCCTGGACGTGTCGATCCAGGCGCAGATCCTGAATCTGCTGAAGGATCTTCAGCGCGAGCGCGGCCTGAGCTACCTCTTCATCAGCCACGACATGGGCGTGATCCAGCACATGTGCGACCGGATCGCGGTCATGCGAGCCGGAAAGATCGTCGAGATGGGCCCGCGGGACGAGGTGCTCGAAACCCCGCGAGAGGACTACACCCGGTCGCTCCTCGCCGCCGTGCCGAACGCGGGATGAAGGTTCCTTCATGCGCTGCGTGCGCAAAGCTCGCGTCAATGGTGAAACAGCGGGGAACCGAAAGGTCGCACAAGGAGAATGGACTGCGTGCCGTTCCGGCGTTCAACTCTCCATGGAGGATTCAGTATGCGTTCGACGATCGTTCTTGCGTGGACCGCGGGCCTGGCTTTGGCTTCGGCGACCGCGACCGCTCAGCCCACCTTCACGCTGATCGAGCCGGACGGCGATTTCGACTACTCGGTCATTCAGGACGTCGCGAAGGACTCGCCGCTGGTCCTCGTCTCGCTCCAGAACTCGACGCAGCGGCCGTTCCCGCTTCGGGGATACATCCTGAACGTGCGCACGGGCGAGCGGGTCGAGCTCATCGATCCCAATGGCAGCGACCTCAACCCGATCGCGATCAGCGCGAACGGCGAGACCGTCGCAGGGTCCCTCGGCGGCGGTCCGCTTCTGGATCAGCACGCTTTCGTGTGGAGCGAAGCGACCGGCGTCGAGGACATCGTCGGCTTGCCCGCCGGGAACGTGAGCTACGCGACGGGGGTCTCGGGCGATGGAACGATCGTCGTCGGCACCACCGGCGCCACGTTCGGCGATCCGTACCAGCAAGCGTGGCGATGGACGCGCAACGGCGGGCTTGGGCCGCTGGACGACATCGGCGAAGACATCCTGATCTTCGGCTCGGCGGAGGACATCTCCGGAGACGGGTCGACCGTGGTAGGCACGGGCTCGATCGGTGACTTTGACCCCGACACGGACGATCTGATGTCGGGCGTGATCTGGGCGGGCGGCGGAACGACGCCGACGGACCTTGGCAACCTTCCCAGCCCCATCTCGACCGGTGGTTTGCTGCCGACGGCGGCTTCGTTCGATGGGTCGGTGGTGGTCGGGTTCGGTCCCGGCTTCTCGCAGAGCGGCGGGTTCGCGAACCGCAGCTTCCGCTGGACGGCCGCCGACGGGCTGGTGGATGTCGGGTCCGTGCCCGGGCGTCCCGAGGGCTCGGTGCACGTCACCGACTGCTCAAGCGATGGCAACACGCTCGTCGGGTACTCGATCACCGGCGGCGTGGACACGTGGGAAGCGGTCGTCTGGACGCAGGACACCGGCTTCCGCACGCTTCGCTCGATCCTCGCGGCTGAAGGCGTGACGATCCCGGCGACCATCTCGCTCCGCGAGACGTACTGCAACGGCGACGGGTCGATCATCGCGGGCTGGGCGTACGACCGCACCAACAACAAGTACCGCGGGTACATCGTGACGCTTGGCGGGGAAGTCTGCGGAGCGGACCACAACGGTGACGGGTTCGTCGACTTCTTCGACTACCTGAGCTTCGTGAGCTGCTTCGAGGGCGAGTGCGCCGCCGGAACGACGGCGGACTTCAACAACGACGACTTCGTGGACTTCTTCGACTACCTGGAGTTTGTCGCGGCATTCGAAGCCGGTTGCTGACGTTTCGGGCATGAGGGTAGTGCGGGGGGATGAACCGATCGCTCGCGCGATCGTCTCTTGAGAATGAACGCGGGCCGCGACGATTGTCGCGGCCCGCGGTTGCTTCTGGACACTTCGAACGAGTCAGACGTTGAAGTACTTGGCTTCTGGGTGATGCACGATGATCGCCGAGGTGCTTTGCTCGGGGTCGATCTGGTGGTTTTCGGTGAGGACGCAGCCGACGCGGCCGGGCTCGAGCAGGGCGAAGAGCTTGTCCTGGTCCGACATGTCCGGGCACGCGGGGTAGCCGAAGGAGTACCGGCTGCCGCGATAGTGCTGGGTGAACAGGTCGCGGATCTTCGGCGAATCCTCCGAGCCGATCCCCATTTCCTGACGCATCCGCTTGTGCCAGAACTCAGCCAGCGCCTCGGCGGTCTCGACGCCCATGCCGTGCAGGTACAGGTATTCCTGGTACTCGTTCTTCGCGTAGAGCGCCTTCGCGGCTTCGCTGGCTTTGTGGCCCATCGTGACGCAGTGCATGCCGATGACGTCCGCGTGGCCCGAGTGAACGGGCCGGAAGAAGTCCGAGATGCAGAGGCGTTTCTTGTCCGGCTGACGCGGAAAGGTGAACTTGAGACGTTCGGTCTTTCGTTCGGGCGAATCCCAGATGATGAGGTCGTCCCCGTCGCTGTTGCAGGGGAAGTAGCCGTACACGGCTTTGGGCTGGAGGATCCCCTCGGCTTTGCAGCGGGCTTTGAGGCGTTCAAAGATCGGGACGACCTTGTCCTCGATCATCGCGTCGTACTCGGCGTCGGTCATAGCGCCCTTCTTGAAGCCCCATTGGCCGCGGAAGAGCGCAACGGGGTTGATGAAGGGGTATAGATCGTCGAGGTTGAGATTCTCAACGACGCGGGAGCCCCAGAAGGGCGGGGTGGGAACCGTGTTGCTCGTCGAGACGTCCGACCGCACGGAGCTTCGCTCGGGCGTCTCCGAGGGACGCTGTGCATCGGCAAGCTTGGCCGCCCGCGTCGCGACGATCATCTCCTCGGCTTTGGACCGCTTGCCCTGGCGGTCGGCGATCTCCGCCGAAAGCTGGTCAGTCTTGCCCGCGGTAATGAGGTCCATGATCCGCAGGCCGTCGAACGCGTCCTTGCCGTAATAGCACTCGCCCTTATACTTGGGCCGCAGGTGCCCCTCGCAGTAGTGCCGCGTCAGCGCCGCTCCGCCGAGGATCAGGCGCGGACGGTCCGCGCCGGCGTTGAGCTCATCGATGTTCTCTTCCATCACGTTGACGGACTTGACGAGCAGGCCTGAGAGGCCCACCGCGTCC
Source organism: Phycisphaerales bacterium (assembly GCA_044347925.1). Lineage (GTDB taxonomy): Bacteria > Planctomycetota > Phycisphaerae > Phycisphaerales > UBA1924 > UBA2396. The sequence continues at coordinate 1,191 of JBIKTT010000027.1, read as the reverse complement.
GGCTTGTGCTGGTGGTATGCGGCCATGATCTGCGACAGCGGCTGCTTGATGCCGATGTTGTGAACCGTGTACCCGTTGTTGGTCAGGATGATGTCGACGAGGTTCTTGCCGATGTCGTGCACGTCGCCCTTGACCGTCGCGAGCACGATCGTGCCCTTGGTCTGGCCCGCGGCGCGTTCCATCAGAGGCTCAAGCTGCGCCACCGCCATCTTCATCACTTCGGCGGACTGAAGCACGAAGGGGAGCTGCATCTTGCCGGACCCGAAGAGCTCTCCGACGGTTTTCATCCCGTCCAGCAGATGGTCGTTGATGATGTCGAGCGGCTTGTACTTCTCGAGCGCGGCTTTGATCGTGTCGGGAAGGTCCTGCTTCTCGCCGTCGATGATGTGAGCGCGGAGCTTCTCTTCGATCGTGAGGTTCTTGACCTCTTTCTTCGCAGACGAAGCGGTGGCGTCCTTGAAAAGCTCGATGAACTTGGAGAGCGGATCGCCCGCTTCCCGGCGGTCATAGATCAGTTCAAGAGCCGCCGCCCACTGGTCGTCGGGGATCTTGTTCCTCGGCAGGATCTTCCCCGCGTGCACGATCGCGCCGGTCAGGCCCGCTTCGCGAAGCTCATGCAGGAACGCGGAGTTGAGCACGAGGCGTGCCGCAGGATTGAGGCCGAAGGAGACGTTGGACAGCCCCACCACCGTCTGGCACTCGGGCATCTCGCGGCTGATCCGGCGGATGCCGTCCACCAGTTCGAGCGCCGAGCGGCGGTCGCTCTCCATGCCCGTCGAGATCGGGAGCACCAGCGGATCGAACAGGATGTCCGCCGGATCCATCCCGAACTTCTCCACGGCGCGACGCAAGCCGCGCTCCGCGATCGAGAACTTCCGCTCCGCCGTGCGAGCCATCGAAGCCTGCTTGTCCTCGTCGATCGACCCGATCACGACCGCGGCCCCGAAGGTCTTCGCGAGCGAGAGGATCTCGTCGAACTTGTGCTCGCCGTCCTCGAAGTTCGCCGAGTTGATGATGCACTTGCCGCCCGCGTGACGCAGGCCGGCTTCGATCGTCTTGATCTGTGTCGAGTCGAGCATCAGCGGAGCGTCGGCCTGGCGGACGACGCGTTTGACGATCTCGGCCATGTCGCGGGCGTTGTCGCGGCCCGCGTAGTCGACGTTGAGGTCGAGCACGGTTGCGCCCTCGCGG
>JBIKTT010000477.1:0-2889 GCA_044347925.1 Phycisphaerales bacterium | reverse complement strand
GCCTCAGCAGCGGATGCAGGTCATCTCCCGCGGCGGGGTGACGGCGCAGCCGAAGGTGCGCGTCGCGGCGGAGCCCAAGCTCAACGCGATCGTGGTGAGCGGGCCCAAGTCGCTGATCGACCTCGCGGAGACGATGATCAAGGACCTGGACGTCGACCCGGCGACGAAAGCGGGCGAAGGGACGGCCAAGAGCGTGCGCGTGATCACGCTCAAGAACGCGGACGCGGCGGAACTGGCGAAGAGCCTGGAAGCCGTGTTCAAGGACGACTCGTCGTCGCAGCCCCCCACCATCCAGATTGATTCGTCGAGCAACGCTCTGATCGTGCGGGCGGATGCGAAGCAGATGGCGACGATCGACGAGGTTGTGTCGAAGATCGACGCGGCGACGCTGGCTTCCAACCGGCAGATGAAGGTGATCAGCGTCGACAAGAGCAAAGCGGACGCGAGCATGATCGCGGACACCCTGCAGCGGATGCTGAACAAGCAGGGCGGGGCGAAGGTCGAGGTGATCAGCGTCGAAGAACTGATCAAGCGTCAGCAGGAAAAGCCGGCGGATGGGAAGCCGGGGGCGCGGGCGGAGGGTCAGGGAGCGGTGGTCGCCTGGTCGGACGAGGGCTTCACGCTCAAAGCTCAGAGCTCGAATGGAACGGGCGGTTTGCGTCTTGGGTTCAGGCCGCTCAACTTCCGGTCCGAAGTGCTCGCGGCGGTCTTCGCGGCGTATCAGCCGGAAACGCCGAAGCAGGAAACGCCCAAGCCCGCGGATGGCGATGCGGACGTCACGATCGCGGTCGACCCGATCACGAACTCGGTGATGATCGTCGGGTCGCCGCGAACGACGGACCAGCTCGCGAAGCTCGCGCAGCAGCTCCAGGACCAGATGCCGGGAGACCCGGCGACGGTGCGGGTGGTGACGCTTCCGGCGGGCGTGGATCAGCAGGCGCTGACCCAGCTTGTGAGCCAGACGGTGACGCAGCTTGGGCGTCGGTCGGCGACGAACACGGGCGGGTTCACCGGTCCGGTCTCGATTCTGCCGGACCCGACGGGTCAAGCGGTGATCGTGCTCGCGAACGCGACGGACTTTGAGACGGTGGCTTCGCTGATCGTGAGCGTGTCGCAGGTTTCGGCTTCGTCACAGCTGACGATCAAGGTTTATCCGCTTTCGAGCGTCTCGGCGCGGCAGGCGGAGGAAGCGATCCAGGACCTGCTCCGGCCGACGCCGGGCGGGGCTCAGGCGCGGCGGGTGCGGTCGGCGGAGGTGACGGTCGTCGGCCCGGACGGGAAGACGACGGCGGCCAAGCTTGACGCTTCGCTGGTGCGGGTGTCGGCGGGACCGGCGGGATCTTCGCTGATCGTGTCGGCACCGGCGGAGGCGATCGCGATCCTGGATCGGTTCGTGTCGCTGATTGATCAGAGCCCGAGCGAGGGGCGGATGGCGATCCGCCGGTACGAGCTCAAGAACGCGAAAGCGGCGGAGCTTTCGCAGACGTTCCAGACCCTGTTTGACGCGCAGCGTGAGGGCGGCGCGGGTCAGGGCCCGCAGGCGCGATTTGTTTCGGATGAACGCGGGAATGCGATCTTGGTGACGGCGAGCACGCCGCAGCACGACGAGGTGACTCGGCTTTTGGTGACGGCGGACGCGACGCTGGAGGACAAGAACCTGGAGCTTGCGATCATCCCGCTTCAGACGGCTTCGCCGGCGACGGTGCAGCGGATCGTGGAGCAGGTGATCATCGGGCGGGATCCGGCCAAGCGTGAGCGGGTGCGGATGTCGTCGGAGGAGGGGTCGAGCCTCTTCGCGGTGCGAGCGCCGAAGGAGGACATCGAGGAGATCAAGTCGCTGGTGGCGCGGATCGACCAGACGGAGGTCGGCGGGTTGCCGGTCAAGTCGATCAAGCTCGAGCGGGCGGACGCGGAGACGGTCGCAAGCTCGATCACACAGTTCTATCAGACGCGGGCGCAGGTCTCGGCCAAGCCCGGACAGCGGACGAGCAACCGGGTCGCGATCATCGGCGAGCGGCGGACGGGAACGCTCGTGGTCGCGGCGAGCGATGAGGAGTTTGCGCAGATCGAAGGGCTGGCGAAGACCTTTGATGCGCCGGCTTCGACGGCGGACATGATTTTCAAGGTGATCCCGCTCAAGCACGCGCGGATCAGCGAGATTCAGACGACGGTGACGAGCCTGATCGACGAGTTCAAGTGGACCGGCTCGGCGACCGGGCAGAATCGCGCGGACAGCGTCTTCATCCAGACGAACGATCGGACGAACGCGATCGTCGTGATGGGCAAGGAGGACATGATCGCGACGGTCGAGCGGATCGTCTCTCAGCTTGACGTTCCGGAGGAGGGCCGGGCGCAGCTGACGATCAAGTCCGTGGGCGTCGAGAAAGCGGACCTGCGGACGATCAAGACGGTGGTCGAACAGGCGCTGTCGACGCCGGGCTGGCGCTCGTGGCGCGGGCCGGACCCCGAAGGCGTGCGTGTCGAGATCGACTCCGGCCGGCGGAGCCTGGTGCTCGTCGGCAAAGCCGAGCGCGTGGCGCAGGCGGTCGCGTACATCGAGGAGCTTGAGAAGGCTTCGGGTCGCGGGGACACGACGATCACCTCGCTGGTGCTGAACAACGCTCGGGCGGACCGGGCGGCGTCGAGCCTGCGGCAGTTCTTCGCGGAGCGGGCGCGGGCGCAGGGCCTGCAGGAAAGCCCCGTCAGCGTGATGGGTTCGCCGGACGGGAACGTGCTGATCGTGTCTGCGGACGCGGCGAACCTGGCGACGATCAAGGAGCTTGTGACGCAGATCGACGCGGACATTCTCGGGAAGGACCGCAAGACCGAGATCTACGTGCTTCAGAACACCACGGCGAGCGAAGCAAGCAACACGCTCCGCTCGATGTT
>JBIKTT010000475.1:0-2891 GCA_044347925.1 Phycisphaerales bacterium | reverse complement strand
TGTCGTGGATCGAGAACAGCTTGTTGAGGCGGGTGATCACGAACACCTCGTGGATCTGCGGGTCGATGTTGCAGAGGCGGAGCTGCCCCTGCTTGGCCCGGACCTTGTTGATGATGGTGATCAGCGTACCCAGAGCGGCCGACGACAGGTGGTCGACGTTGGAAAAGCTGATGAGGAGCTTGGGCGCGGGCTCGGCTTCGACCAGCGTGGAGATTTCCTCGCCGATCATCTGGATGTTGGCTTCATCCAGGATGTTGCGGTCGATGAATTCGACCTGGGTTACGTTGTCGACCCGTTTCACCCGCAGTCGGGAGTTGCTCGCGGCCATTGCAGTCTCCGTCCCGGTCTTTGCCGGGGCCATGTCTCGGTTGCGCGACCTCGCGCCTGACCGGCCCAAGCATAGCCCGCAGAGACGCCCGGGACGGGCGGAAAGTGCGCCGCCAGCGGCCCCGCCCGATCAACGGTCGGGGGCGGACGCGAGTTCGCTCTTGAGCGACGACGCGTCCTTGTGGCCAAGGACGGCGGCCTGATCGGCCAGACGCTTCGCGTCCTCGATCCGGCCGGCTTTCCTCGCGGCGAGCGCGGCTTCGTACGAGATGGTCGGATCGGTGGGAGCGGCGTCGGCGGCCCGGATCCACCAGTTTGCGGCTTCATCGGGCTTTCCCAGAAGGCCAAAGCTCTCGGAAGCCAGGCGAACGACGGGGAGTGAGACAAGCTGGGAGGGGTCAAGACCACCCAGGACGTTCACGGCGTCCTGGGCCCGGCCGAGACGGTTGAGGGCCCGGGCTTCGATCAGCCGCCACGCCGCCCGCTTGGGGTCGAGGTCGCGGGCTTTGGCGATGTACTGCAAGCCGAGCTGCGGTCGGTTCTGGCGCATCTGGTTGTCGGCCATGGCGGCCCAGGTGCCGGCGTTGTTGGGGTCGAGGTTGGAGGCTTTGGTCAACTCCATAAAGGAGTCTTCGGGCTTGTTCTTGCGGTTGTAGATCTCAGCGAGGCCGATGTGGAACTCGGAGGTGCGGGGGTCGGCGCCGATGGCGGCGACGAAGTGTTCCTCGGCCCGGTCGAGGTCGTTGAGAAGCAGCGCGGCCGAGCCGGCGGCGTACTGCACCGGACCGGTCTTGGGCCCGACCTCGACGGCCATGGCGAAGGCTTTGTACGCCCCTTCGGCATCGCGGCCGGAACGGAGCTGGCCGAGGGCGAGGTAGAGGTCCTGCGTTTTGGGATGATCGCGGAGGGCGTTCTCGATGATCGTCTCGGCCTGGGCGAACTGGCCCTCCTGAGCTTTGGTGACCGCGGCGGTCATGATCGCTTCGATCTCGGCCGGGGTGAGGGGCTTGGGCTGGTTGGAGATGGGCTGGGGCGTGGCGTCGGCGGTCTTGACCGGCTCGGGCCGGGGCCAGAACGCCCAGGTCAGGGCGCCGACGCTGACGGCGGCCAAACCGAGCATGACGATCGTCGAGACCCGCACCGCGCCGCGATTCCTCTGCCACTTTCGCATGGATGCCTTTCGCACCGATCCGGAGAGCGGTGATACCGAAGACCTGCCGCGATCCGGCCCCCGCCCTGCCCGAATCCATACCATCCGGCCTATGTCCAACAACGCCGAACTTCCCAAAGCCTATCGACCCGCCGAGCACGAAGACCGTATTCGTGGCCGGTGGATGGACGCCCGCGCCTTCTCGGCCGATCCGCAGCGCGTGTTATCAGGCCAAGCCAAGCCGTTTTCGATCCTGATCCCCCCGCCGAACGTCACCGCTCGGCTTCACCTCGGGCACGCGCTCAATAACACGCTTCAGGACGTCCTGACCCGGGCCCACCGGATGATGGGGTACGAAGCGATGTGGATGCCGGGGACGGACCACGCGGGGATCGCGACGCAAGCCGTCGTGGAACGCCGCTTGCGCGAGGAAGGGACGCTCAAGGGCCCGCTGAAGGATGCCTTCACCCGCGAGGAGTTTGTCGCGAAGGTGCAAGCGTGGAAGGACGACTACGAGAAGCAGATCACGGACCAGCTCAAGCTCATGGGCTGCTCGTGCGACTTTGACCGCCAGCGGTTCACGATGGACGACATCTGCGCCAAAGCGGTGCGGGAAGCGTTTTTCCGGTTGTTCAAGGATGGGCTGATCTATCGCGGCAAGCGGCTTGTGAACTGGGACCCGCAGCTTCAGACGGCGGTGGCGGATGATGAGTGCTTTGAGGATGAAATCGACACGAGCTTCTGGTATCTGCGCTACCCGCTGGTCAAAGTGCCAAGCGGGCAGGATGCGATGCCCGTGACCTGGGATGAGCTCGCGACGCGCGGGTATCCGGGAGCGAATGAGCACCCGGGCGATCAGCAAGCGTGGGTGACGGTGGCGACGACGCGGCCGGAGACGTATCTCGCCGATACGGCGGTCGCGGTGAATCCGCACGATCCGCGGGCGAACGCGCTGCGCGGCTTGTCGGTGGAATTGCCGCTGGTGGGGCGTGTCATCCCGATCGTGGAAGATGCGTACGTGGTGCTCCCGGAAGCCCTCGCCCGCAACGAAGAAGAGAAGAACGACCCGAAAGCCAAGTACGCGACGGGTTTCCTCAAGGTGACGCCCGGGCACGACAAGAACGACTACGAGCTCGGCGTGCGGCACAACCTCGCAATCATCAACATGATGTCGCCGGACGGCCGCGTGTCGGACAAGCACGGGTGGACGGACGTGGGCTCGGCTCACCTGTTCGTCGGCCTCACGATGGCCGAAGCACGCAAGAAGGTCGTGGCGGAGTTCAAGTCACACGGCTTGATGGAAGCGATCAAGCCGTACCGGCAAGCGATCACCGTGAGCGACCGCAGCAAAGCCCAGGTCGAGCCGTACCTCTCGGACCAGTGGTACGTCCGCGTGACCGACCCGCGCATGGCC
>JBIKTT010000476.1:0-2891 GCA_044347925.1 Phycisphaerales bacterium | reverse complement strand
TCCGCGCCGGCGGGTTGGGCGTCCAGCGCCCGCTCGAGGTTCTCGAGTTCGGCCCGGGGCACCACGACCGCGCGGAGCCCCGCCAGCCGCAAACGCTCGCGGGTGCGGGCCCATTCGTCGGAGGTCGTCGCGTCCTGGGTCCCTCGGGCGAACCCTCCGAGGACGGAGCCGAGGCGTGTGGACAGGAAAGTGCGCTGTCCCGGCGGCTCGGTGATCATCATCAGGCGAAGCTTGGCGCCGACGAGATCGGAAGGAGGGGATTCATCCGCGGCCGATGTTCCGGGTGAGCCACAGCCGACCAGCGCGTTGCAGGTGACCAGAGCGCAAGCGATCGCCGGCCAGCGAAGCCGGTTGAGGCCAAGCCGAGTTCTCTGCGAGGAAGACGCGGGCATGCGGGATGTTGTACGCGTCCCGGGCGCGGGGGATCCGGCGGGGTGTCGGTGAAGCGTCCTTCACCGGTGTGACGAAGGGCCTGAAAGAGACCCCGAAAAGCGACCCGGGATCGTGCCGGAACGAGGGTTGTCCCCGGGGTCTTGGGGGCCGGGTGAAAATGGCCGAAAACAGGCTGATTTTGCGGGCGTTTTTGGGTGCTCCCGCCAAGCGAAGAAGGCCGCTGTGTGCTATGATTCCGGCGGTCAAAAATGGCCCCCCTCGGGGGTCGCCCGCGGACCCACCCACGAGCATCCATGACGACTCCAACTTCCTCTCCGACTTCCGCCGCCGCACCCACGCCGAGCCCCCTCGCGGGATTCGGCGGGCCCGTGACCAACAAGCCGGTCCAGACGCCTTCGCCTGCTCCGGCCGGCGACATGATGCCCGTCGAGACAATCGACGCTTCCGCCGGCGGGACGGCGGTGGGGAAGACCAATGGCAACTACGGAGCGGATCAGATCCAGGTGCTTGAGGGCTTGGAAGCCGTCCGCAAGCGTCCGGGCATGTACATCGGCGGCACGGGCCTCAACGCGCTTCACCACCTCGTCTACGAAGTCGTCGACAACTCGATCGACGAAGCGATGGCGGGGCACGCGACGTTCGTCCAGGTCACGATCCACCCCGACGGGTCCTGTAGCGTGGCCGACGACGGCCGCGGCATCCCGACCGGACCGATGAAGCACGAGGACCCGACGCTGAATGGTCGCCCCGCGATCGAGATCGTGCTCGTCAAGCTCCACGCGGGCGGCAAGTTCGGCCAGGAGGGTTCGGCGTACAAAGTCTCGGGCGGCTTGCACGGCGTCGGCGTCTCGTGCGTGAATGCGCTTTCGGAGTACCTGCACTGCGAGGTGCAGCGTGACGGCAAGTTGCAGGCGATCGAGTTCGAGCGCGGCCGCGTGACCAAGCCGCTTCATGTCGTGGGCGATGTCCCGGCGGGAAGCCAGCGCAAGTCCGGCACGACGGTCACGTTCCGGCCGGACCCGACGATCTTTCCGGACACGACGTTCGACTTTGCGACGCTTTCCAACCGCCTGCGCGAGCTGGCGTATCTCAATCCGGGCGTCACGATCCGGTTTGCGGATGAACGCGTCGGAGCGGACGGCAAGACGCGGGGCGAGGTCTTCAAAGCCACCAACGGTCTGGTCGAGTACGTCGGCCACCTGGTCACGGGCAAGTCGGTCGTCTCGCCGCCGATCTACATTCGGCGCGAGGACGCGGCGGGCAACCTGGTGTGCGAGGTCGCGTTCCAGTACCACGACGGGTACAGCGAACAGGTGCTCTCGTTCGCGAACAACATTCACAACAAGGACGGCGGCACGCATGCTCAGGGGTTCAAGGTCGCGCTGACACGCGTGCTGAACACCTACGCCCGCAAAGCCGGCATCATCCGCGAGAAGGACCCGGTGCCGACGGGCGAGGACCTGCGCGAGGGGATGATCGCGATCGTGTCGGTCAAGCTCCCGAATCCGACATTTAACAACCAGCCGAAGGAGCGTCTGCTCAACCCCGAGATCGAGGGCTTTGTTTCGACGGCGGTGGGCGAGGTGCTGGATACGTGGCTTGAGGAGCACCCGGCCGAAGCGAAGAAGCTGTGTCTGCGGGGCATCGTCGCGGCTCAGGCTCGCGAAGCGGCTCGCAAAGCCCGCGAACTGACGCGCCGCAAGAGCTCGCTGGACGGCGGCGGGATGCCGCACAAGCTCCGCGACTGCAAGACCCGCGACATCGAGCGCTCCGAGATCTACCTGGTCGAGGGCGACTCGGCCGGCGGTTCGGCGACGCAGGGGCGTGACGTCGAGACGCAAGCGATCCTGCCGCTGAAGGGCAAGATCCTGAACGTCGAGAAAGCCCGGATCGACAAAATGCTCGCGTTCGAAGAAATCAAGACGCTGATCTCGGCGCTGCGCGTGGGCATCGGGTCGGAGATCGATCTGACCAAGCTCCGCTACGGCAAGATCATCATCATGACCGACGCCGACGTGGACGGGAGCCACATTCGCACGCTTCTGCTCACGTTCTTCTATCGCCAGATGCGGCCGCTGATCGAGCGCGGGCACATCTTCATCGCCCAGCCGCCGCTTTACAAGGTGAGCAAGGGCTCGGGCAAGCGTGCGAAGTGGTGGTACGTGCTGAACGAGAAGGTGCTGGAAGAGTCGCTGGTCGGATTGGGGCTCGAGGGGGCTTCGCTGGTCGTAAGGAAGGTGGACGCACAGGGCGCGACGACGACGGCCGAGGAAGCCAGGCTCGAGGGAGACCTGCTCAAGCGGGCGATCTTCCTGCTTCGCAGGCTTCACGAGCTCGTGGTCGTCGCCGAGCGCCGCGGGGCGCGGTTTGTCGACCTGCTCACCGAGCGGACGAAGGACCCGGCGGGCAAGAAGCGTCTTCCGACGCACAAGGTTTCGTGGCGAGCGGGTCATCAGTACGCGTGGTCCGAAGCCGACGCTTTGGGCATCATCAATCGC
>JBIKTT010000473.1:0-2898 GCA_044347925.1 Phycisphaerales bacterium | reverse complement strand
CCCCGTCCCCACCGTCAACTAGGAGCACGCCCATGCCCGCCCCGGCGACATCCGGCGTTCGCGTCCTCGTCGTCGATGACGACGCCCTCGTCGGCGAAAGCCTCGCCGAGTTCCTCCACGCCGAAGGCTTCCGCCCGCAGGTCGCAACCTCCCTCGAAGAAGCCCGCGCCGCCCTCGCCGCCGCCGCTTCCGACGCCGACAACGGCACCGACGCCCCCATCGGCGTCACCATCATCGACGTCGGCCTCCCCGGCGGAAGCGGCCTCGACCTCCTCCGCGAAATCGTCAAAGCCGGCCGCGGCACCGCCCCCATCATGCTCACCGGATACGGCACTGTCGAGAGCGCCGTCGAAGCCCTCCGCCACGGCGCCGTCGACTTCCTCACCAAGCCCGCCGCCGAAGGCGAACTCCGCCTCAGCCTCGAACGCGCCGTCCGACACCACACCCTCATGGCGGAAAACTGGAACCTCCGCCGCAAGCTCGAAGACCGTCACTCCCTCGCCAACATCGCCGGCTCCGACGCCCGAATGGTCAAAATCTTCGACCTCGTCCGCGCCGTCGCGCCCAGCCGAACCACCGTCCTCATGTGCGGCGAAAGCGGCACCGGCAAAAGCCTCATCGCCCACGCCATCCACGACCTCTCCCCGCGACGAAACGCCGCCTTCGTCGAGCTCTCCTGCGGAAGCATCCCCGAAACCCTCCTCGAAAGCGAACTCTTCGGCCACGTCAAAGGCGCCTTCACCGGTGCCCACGTCGACAAGCCCGGCCGCTTCCTCACCGCGAGCGGCGGCACCATCTTCCTCGACGAGATCAACTCCGCAAGCCCCGCCATGCAGCTCAAGCTCCTCCGCGTCCTCCAGGAACGCAAGTTCGAGCCCGTCGGCAGCAGCCAGACCATCGAGGTCGACGCCCGCGTCATCCTCGCCAGCAACCAGCCCCTCGAACGCCTCGTCGCCGAAGGCTCATTCCGCCAAGACCTCTACTACCGCATCAACGTCGTCAAGATCGAGCTCCCACCTCTCCGCGACCGCCCCGCCGACATCATGCTCCTCGCCCACCGCTTCCTCGCTCGCTACTCCCACGAACTCGGCAAGCAGATCGTCGGATTCACCAAGGAAGCCGAAGCCCGCATCGCCCGCTACCCCTTCCCCGGCAACGTCCGCGAGCTTCAGAACGTCGTCGAACGCGGCGTCGTCCTCGCCCGTGGCCAGCTCATCACCGAGGATGAACTCCCCGCCTCCCTCCTCGACGCTCCAGCCGCGAAGCAAGCCCACATCGCGCCCGCCGCGACCGACGCCGCCGCTCCCTGGGTCCCCATGACCCTCGAACAAGCCATGCGCGAGCCCGAACGCCAGATCCTCCTCCGCGCACTCGCCGCCAACCACTGGAACCGCGTCAAAACCGCCGAACAACTCGGCGTCAACCGCACCACCCTCTACAAAAAACTCAAAGCCCTCAACATCGAACCCGGCGACTCCGAACGCGCCGCCTGATCCCTCCTTCTCCCCGTGCTTCACGGGGAGAAGGTGCCGCGCCAGCGGCGGATGAGGGGCTCTGTTCTCCCCTCACTTCGGCACATACCACATCGGCGCATCCGGCCCGATCGGAATCCCAAGCCACACCCACCCAAGCAGGAAGATCGTCCACACGATCGCGAACACCACCGAGTACGGCACCATCATCGCGATCAGATTCCCCATCCCCGCATCCTTCCGGTGACGCTGCATCGCCGCCAGGATCACGATCGCATAGCTGTTCAGCGGCGTCACGATGTTCGTCACGCTGTCGCCCACCCGGTACGCGTTCTGCGTCAATTCCGGGCTGATCCCCACCATCATCAGCATCGGCACCAGGATCGGCGCAAGCACCGTCCACTTCGCACTCATCGACGACATCAGCAGATTCACCGTCATCGTCAGCACCACCACGCCCACAAGCAGCGCCGGGATCGGTAGCCCCGACTGCACCAGCGTCTTCCCCCCCGCAAACGCAAGCATCCGGTCAAGCTGCGAGAACTGGAACGAAGCGATGAACTGCGCCGCAAAGAACGCCAGCGCGATCACCGGCGCCATCGACACCATCGACCCGATGAACGCTTTCGACACATCCGCCTGCGAACGGATCGACCCCGTCACCATCCCGTACACCAAGCCCGGCACCAGGAAGCACACCAGGATCAGCGGCACCACCGCCTGGCTCCACCGAGGCTGCGCCGCAGCCGTCGCCGCCGCAGCGTTCGCCGGCGCCGACACCGGAATCGGCCCGAACGTCGGCGCCGCCGCCGGCATCGGACCCGCAAGCGGCGCCCCCGGCACAAAGATCATCGCCGCCGCCACGCCCACCGTCACCAGCGCCGCAAGCCCCGCAAGCCCAAGAGCCCGCCGCTCCGTCCCCGACAGATCACCCTCCTGGCCCGCCAGCGGATCATCCGACTTCAATCCCCCCGTCGCCACAAGCCGCGGCTCCACGATCCACGCCGTCACCGCCCACCCAAGCCCCGTCAGCAAGAACGTCGACCCCGCCATGAACCACCAGTTCGCCGTCGCAAGCACCGTGTAGTCCGGCTCAAGCACCCGCGCGCCCGCTTGCGTGATCCCGCCCACCAGCGCATCCGTCGACCCCACCAGCAGATTCGCGCTAAACCCCGCCGAAACCCCCGCAAACGCCGCCGCGATCCCCGCCAGCGGCGGACGCTTGAACAAAATGTAAAGCCCCGCCGCCAGCGGCGGCAACACCAAATACCCCGCATCACTCGCCACGTTCGACACCACACCAAGGAACACGATCGTCGGCGTCAGCGCCCACCCAGGCACCAACCTCGCCATCCACCGCAAAATCGCCGAGAAAAGCCCCACCCGCTCCGCAACCCCGATCCCGAACATCCCGACCAGCACCACC
>JBIKTT010000470.1:0-2910 GCA_044347925.1 Phycisphaerales bacterium | reverse complement strand
AGACGGCAGCGGCTCCGACATCGATCCAGCGCTTGGCTCCGACGGCGGCGTCGCCGCGGCGGTGGTGGTCGATCACGATGGTGCGCGCGGCGCGGGGCTCGAGGTAGGAGCGGAAAGCATCGAGCTGGGACCATGAGCCGGTGTCGATGACGATGATCGCATCGGGCTCATCGGAGGGCGGGCCGTCCTTCTCCCAGGTGCGGACGGGCGTGCGTCCGCAGACCAGGGGCATCCACGCGGCTTGCGGCCCGGCGTAGCAGGCTTGGGCGCGCTTGCCGGGCATGAGGTTGAGCGTGCGGACGAGGGCGAGGGTCGAGCCGGCGGCGTCGCCGTCTGGCTTCATGTGCGTGAAGATGAGGATGTTCGACGCGCCGCGGAGGGTCTTGGCGATCTCCGAAGGAGAAGCGTTGGAGACCCACTGGTCGGAGGAAGGAGCAGCGCCGGGAGCGGTCGTCATGCACAAATCTAGGTCAAAGCCAGCACGGCCGCCCGTTCGCGGTCGCGGTGGAGCTGTTCGACCAGCGCGCCGAAAGCGTGGAACTTCACCTGATCGCGGAGCCACGCGCGGAGCTCAAGCCGCATCGACCAGCCGTATTCCGGCAGGCCGGCGATCGGCGACCACGAGGCGTTTGAACCCAGCAGGAGATGAGCTTCGATCCGATGGTCCTGGCCCGCGACCGTCGGACGCGTGCCGATGTTCACCATCGCGGGGACGCGGCGAGCGTCCGGAAGCACCGCGGTGCCGGCGTACACGCCGTCCTTGGGAAGCACGACGCTCGCCCAGTCAGTGCCGAGGGAGAGGTTTGCCGTGGGGAAGCCGACCGTGCGGCCGCGACGGTCGCCCTGCACGATGGTCCCGCGGAGTTCAACCGGCCGGCCGAGCAGGCTTGCGGCGTCCGCGACGCGTCCGTGGCCGATGAACCAGCGAATGAGGGTGCTTGAAGCGCGGACGAGGGTGCCATCGGGGATGCCAAGCTCGACCGGGTGCTCAATGACGGTGCGGAAGCCGAATTCGCGGCCGAGGTCTTCGAGGACGGCGGGCGTGCCGGCTCGCTTGGCGCCAAAGTGGAAGTCGGGCCCTTCGACCATCGCCGACGGCCGGTAGCGTTCGACCACGGCGGAGATAAAGGCTCGCGGCGAAAGCTTGAGCATGCCGTTGCGCGGGTCGAGGGTGACGACCTCGTCGGCGTAGGACGCGAGCCGGTCGCGGCGGATGCTGACGGGCTCGACGCGAAGCGGCTCGGTGCCGGGGCGGAGGACGGCGGTCGGGTGCGGGTCAAAGGTCATGGCGACGACGCGGCCGCCGGGGCCGGCAAGCTCCCGGGCGAGCTCGCGAGCACGGGCGAGCAGAGCCACGTGGCCGAGGTGGACACCGTCGAAGTTCCCGATCGTGATGACGGTCCCCGGCGGGGACGAAGCGGGCATGGGCGAGGATAGTGCCTCGGCGGAGCTGCGGGGGGAGATTCCGTTCCCGCCGGTTTCCAACGCGTCGAAACCGTTTCCTATAGTCGGACCCATGACTTCCTTCCTCAGCAAGATTTTCGGCAAAGGCTCTGACAACACCCCTGCGCCGACCTCCCCCGCCGCCACCGCTCGACCTGCACCCCGCCCGCTCGCGACGCCCACGCTCGCGCCGGCCGATCCGGAACGCGAAGCCCGGATCCTCGCTCTGGGCGGCGAGCTTTTGACCAAGGCTCGGGGCCACAAAGCCGGGCTCCTCTCGGCGCAGTTCTACTCGGACGCGCTGATGGACTGGTCGATGAAGGACCCCAACTTCAAGGTGCAGATGTTCCGGTTCGTTGACTGCTTCCCGCAGCTCAAGACGCCCGAGCAGATCTTCGACCATCTCAACGACTACCTCAGCCAGCCGGGCGTGACGGTGCCGGGCGTGATCGCGACGGCTCTCAAAGCCGGCAGCATGATGAAGGGCCTCGCCGCGGGGCAGATCGAGAAGCAGATCACGGGCATGGCTTCGCGGTTCATCGCGGGGACCGACGCCAAGACCGCCCTGCCGGGCCTCAGGAAGATGTGGGACGACGGGATCGCCTTCTCGGTGGACCTCCTGGGCGAGACGTGCGTCTCGGACATGGAAGCCGACCAATTCTGCAAGAAGTACCTCGACCTCATCGAGAACCTGCCGGCGGCGGTGGCCCAGTGGAAGCCGCAGGCTCGCCTTGAATCCGACCACCTGGGCGCGATTCCTCGCGTCAACGTCTCGATCAAGATCTCGGCGCTCTCGGCCCGCGTCGACCCCATCGACACCGAGGGATCGATCCGCGAACTGATGAAGCGGCTGGTGCCGATCCTCGAAGTGGCGCACGCGAAGGGCGTCTTCGTCAACTTCGACATGGAGCACCATCAGTTCAAGGACCTGACCCTTGAGCTTTTCCGCCGCTGCTGCGAGAAGGTGCCGTTCGAAGCGGGTCTGGCGATGCAGGCGTACCTCAAGAGCGGCGTCAACGACGCGCGAGCGATGTGTGAGTGGGCCGTGCGGGCCAAGCGGCTTGTCACCGTCCGCCTCGTCAAGGGCGCGTACTGGGACGCCGAGACGATCAAGAGCGAGATGCACGGCTGGCCGTGCCCGGTCTGGCCGGTCAAGTGGCAGACGGACGCGTGCTTTGAAGCGATGACGGATGTGTTCCTCGATGCGTGTCCGAAGCAAGCGGGCGGCGGCGGCGTCAAGCTCGCGTTGGGCTCGCACAACGCCCGGTCGATCGGGGCGGCGCTCGCGGGCCTCGAGAAGCGCGGCCTGCCGCGGAACGCTCTCGAGCTTCAGATGCTCCACGGCATGGCGGACCAGCTCAAGTACGCCGCGGCCGAGATGGATCTTCGCATCCGCGAGTACGTGCCCGTCGGGGACATGATCCCGGGCATGGCGTACCTCGTCCGCCGCTTGCTTGAGAACACCTC
>JBIKTT010000469.1:0-2913 GCA_044347925.1 Phycisphaerales bacterium | reverse complement strand
GGCGTACCTCAGGGAGATCACGCTTCTGCCGATTGCGCGGGCGATGGAGAAGCGCGTGGTTCGGCAGGCGCGGGCGATCGCGGAGGCGGCGCCTCCGGCTCCCCCACCGCCCCCACCGCCGGTTGACGTGACTCCGGAGCCGGTGGATGTGCCGCCGCCCGGGGGTGATTCACCGCCTGCTCCGCCGGCAGACGATAAAGCGGCGGCGGGCGGACCCGCGGGTGAAGCGAGCGGGGATGTGGGAGCGATGGTTGATCGAAGGACGGGGCGGTGGAACGCGGGCGGTTCCCGCGGGAGGTCGCGATGAGGCTGAAGTCGAACACGCTTTGCGTGCTGGAGTTGGACGGAAATCGTCTGTGCGCGATCTCTGCGCAGATTTCGGGGCCGACGGCGGAGGTGAAGCGGTGGCTTTCGGTCGACCGACCGGAGTCGGTGGCGGCGGATGATGCAGAAGCGATGGGAGCGTGGGCGGGTCAGGAGCTTCGCAAAGCGGGGCTGGATGCGGGGGCTACGGTGCTTTCGGTGTCGCGCGGGGACGTGGTGCTGAGGAACCTGTCTTTGCCGAAGCCGAAGGACGGGGGCGAGGAAGATCTTGGGGCGATGGTGCGGCTTCAGATGGCGCGGCAGCTTGCGCTTCCGATTGAGAGCACGTCGATCGACTATGCGCCGGTGCCTGCGGCGGCCGGGGCGACGACGGTTCCGGTGATCGCGGGGGCGATGCCGACGAACCGGGTGCTTTGGTGCCGGGCGTTCGCGAAAGCGGCGGGGCTGAAGCTGAAGCGGATCGAGCTTCGGTGCTTTGGCGTGGCGGCGCTGCTGGGGCCGCTGAGCCAGTCGCGTGACGGGACGATGGTGGGCGTGGCGGTGGGCTGGGGCTCGACGGAGCTTGTGATCGTCGAGGACGGGCAGATGGCGTTCGCGCGGTCGGTGGATCTGCCGCGTCCGGGGTCGGTGACGGAGCAGGATGTCTTCGCGGACAAGGTCGCGGTGGAGGTGAAGCGGGCGTGGATCGGGTATCGGGCGACGCGTCCGGGGCCGGTGCCGGACCTCGTGTGCGTGCTTGGCGAGGGCGAGATGATCCGCCGGGTAGGCGAGCGGTGCGCGGGAGAGTTGCAGTCGACGTCGCGGGTGGTGGCACTTCCGACGTCGATCAAGGTTTCGCGGGAGATGTCCGAAGCGGAGCGGGTGGCGGCGGCGCCGCTGATGGGGCTTTTGGCGCAGGCGGTGACGGGGCGTCCGACGCTTGATTTCGCGAACCCGAGGCGGCCGGTGGATCGTGCGGCTAAGGCGCGGCAGATGGCGCTGGCGGCGGTATTCGGGGTGCTGCTCCTGGGCGGGGCGGTGTTCACGTTCGCGAAGCAGGCTCTGGAGCGGGTGGAAGCGGAGATTTCGGCGGTTGAGGATGAGCGAAATGAGCTGACGAAGGAGTACAACGCGTTTCTGGCGCAGCATGCTCGGCTTTCGCACCTGCAGACGTGGCAATCGGGGCGGGTGGACTGGCTTGCGCACGTGAATCTGCTGTGCGGGCAGGTGCCGCAGGGTGGCGTGGCGTATGCGGAGGAGATTCGGGGGCAGGCGGATTCGCGGGTGAACTTCGTGCCGAGTTCGAAGGGGACGGCGTATCCGTCGGGCGAGTGGCGGTTGGCGCCGCTTGCGATGTTCGACTTCAAGGGGCGGAGTCCGGGTCGCGGGGTTGCGACGGATATGCGGGCGCGGCTTCTGGATGGCGATCTGTACGGAGTTGAGATCGTGGGGCCGGACGTGGCGGATCGGTTCGCGCTGCAGCTTCGGACGGGGCGTCTGACGCCGATGCCTCCGGCGGCACCTGGGAAGGACGGGGCGAAGAAGGATGACGGGAAGGGTGCGCCGGGCGCGAGTCCGCCGGCGACTCCGCCGCCGGGCGGCGGTCCGGAGAAGGGAGGGGAGCCATGAGCCCTCGCGTGCGGATTGCGGCCTTGATTGCGATTCTGCTGCTCGTCGTGCTGGGCGGGTGGAGTTGGCGGACGATGTACCAGACGCCGATGGCGGAGGCGCGGAAGCGGCTTGCGTCGGCGGAGCTTGGGGTGTCGGATCTTCGCGAGAAGCTTCGCGAGGGGAAGACGGTGCGGCGGGAGCTGACGGACGCGGTGCAGCGGACGCTTGGCAAGGTCCCGGACACGGTGAGCCACCGGTACGTGGCGGGCCTGCGGACGATCGCGGAGCGGGTGGGTCTGGCGAAGGTGGTTGTGACGCACCGTGACGCGGAGAAGGTGATGAGCCCTCTGACGCGGACGACGGGCGTGAAGCCGGAGGACATGCGCAAGCGACTTCGGGCGACGCCGGACTTTCTGCTGCTGCGTGGGGCGGTGAGCGGGGAGGGGACGCTGGAGCAGGTGACGCGCGCGATCGCGGAGGTTGATGCGCAGAAGTGGTGCCAGATCGAGAGCATGTCGCTTCGGCCTGTCGGGAAGGGCGGGATGCGGTTTGCGCTGGACCTTGGGGTGTCGGCTCCGCTGCTTCCGGACCTGCTCGACAAGGAAGGGCCGGAGCCGGAGCTTGTGAAAGAGCGTCCGGAAGCGTCGTGGGCGATGCAGGCGATCGTGGCTCGCAATCCGTTCCGGGCGGAGCCGAAGGTCGCGGCGGCGCAGCCGACGGAGGTCGTGCAGCCGGCGGCGGAGCAACCGGCGTCTGCGGAGAACCCGCCGCCTCCGCTGTTGCCTCCCCCACCGCCGCCATACGCGGAGTGGAAGGTGACCGGCCTGGTCGTCGGGAGTCGTACAGGCGTGCAGGTGATGATGAGCAACACCCGAACGAACGCGACG
Organism: Phycisphaerales bacterium; assembly: GCA_044347925.1. Classification (GTDB taxonomy): domain Bacteria; phylum Planctomycetota; class Phycisphaerae; order Phycisphaerales; family UBA1924; genus UBA2396. The sequence continues at coordinate 112 of JBIKTT010000469.1, read as the reverse complement.
GTGACGGTGCTTCGTGGCGCGAAGGTGGAGGATGCGGTGCTTGTGGATGGGGGCGGGGAGACGGCGGTGTTCGAGATCGGCGGGGCGCGGTACCAGGTGCGGGTGAATCAGA
>JBIKTT010000468.1:0-2917 GCA_044347925.1 Phycisphaerales bacterium | reverse complement strand
GCCGCTGCCCGGACAGGTGGGCCCGGACCGTCTTCCCCTTTCCGCCCGCATCGCCGAAGCCGGTCCGACGACCGGGACGCCGATCGTGTTTCTTCACGGACTGGTCGGGCTGAACGACCACTGGGAGGGCGTCGTCGGGCAGCTCAAATCGACCGCGCGCTGCGTGATGGTCGAGATGCCGCTGCTCCGCTTGACGGGCGATGACTGCAGCGTCGAGGGCGTGACCAAGCTGACGCTCCGGTATCTTCGCGAGAGCCTTCGTGAGCCGGCGATCCTCGTCGGGAACAGCTTCGGCGGGCACGTGGCGATGCGGATCGCGTGCGACGATCCATCGGCGGTTCGCGGCTTGGTGCTTGCGGGGGCTTCGGGGTTGTACGAGCGATCGCTGTTGGCGAACGTCCAGATCCGTCCGAGCCGCGCGTGGCTTGCCCGCAAGATCGGCGAGCTTTTCCACGACAAGCGTCACGTGTGGGAGAGCGACATCGACCGGGCGTACGAGGAGCTTTCGGCTCGTTCGGGCGCGCGGGCGATGGTGAGGCTTTCGCGATCGGCGCGAGCGGACCACCTGGGCGAGAAGCTGCACAAGATTCAGTCTCCGACGCTTCTGATCTGGGGCCGCCAGGATGTGGTGACGCCTCCGGACACGGCGGAGGAGTTCAACCGGCTGATCAAGGGGTCGCGGCTTGAGTGGATCGATCAGTGCGGCCATGCTCCGATGATGGAACGCACCGAGGTCTTCAGCGAGCACGTGGCTTCGTTCTATCAGAGGCTTCGAACGCCGTGAGCCCGACGCTTCCGGCACTGCACGACGCACCGCTCCGGTGGACCTCGCTGATCGGCGTGGGGCTGGGGGCGTATACGGCGCGGCGCAAGCTGCTGTTGGATGATCTCACGTACTGGAAGGTGAACACGGCGCGGCTGCAGCAGGCGCAGCTCCGGTCGGTCCTCGCCCGCGCGAAGGACACGGAGTTTGGCCGCGGGCACGAGTTCGGCAAGCTCATGAAGCTCGGGGATCGCGAGCTTGTGCCGGCGTTTCGCGCGGCGGTGCCGATGGGCGACTACGAGGCGTATCGGGCGCTGATCGTCCGGATGCGCGAAGGGGGCGAGCCGAACATCCTGTGGCCGGGCGTGGTGAAGAACTACGCGCAGACGAGCGGGACGACGGCGGGCGACAAGTTCATGGCCGTCAGCGACGAGATGATGTCGTCGAACTTCAGGGCATCGCTGGACATCTTCGGGCATGCTTCGCGAATGGGCGTTTCGCTGCCGCGGCTGACGTCCGGGCGGCTGCTTTTCCTCGGCGGGTCGACGGAGCTTTCGCAGAACAAGCACGGCATCAAGACGGGCGATCTTTCCGGGATCGTGGCACCGCTGATCCGCTGGCCGCTATCGGAGATCTACTCGCCGGGGCACGAGATCGCGCTGATGAGCGACTGGCCGGCGAAGATCGAAGCGATGGCCCGCGCGACGGCGTCGCAGGACATCCGGATGATCTCGGGGATGCCGAGCTGGACGCTCAAGCTTGTGGCTCGCGCGATGGAGATCGCCCGTGAGAAGCCGGGCGGGCGGAAGATCCGCACGCTCCGCGACCTGTGGCCGAATTTCACGCTTTTCGTCCACGGCGGGGTGAAGTACGGACCGTTCGAGCCTCGCGTTCGCGAGGCCTGGTCGGGGGACGCGGCGGGCGAGGACATTCCGCGCCGCTTGGAGGTTTACCCGGCGAGCGAGGGGTTCATCGCGATGCAGGACACGGCGGGGGACCCTGGGTTGCGCCTGCTTTCGGACATCGGGAACTTCTACGAGTTCGTGCCGCTTGAGGAGATTTCGAGCCCGAACGCACGGGCGTTCGCCGCGCACGAGGTCGAGAAGGGGCAGCGGTACGTGGTGGTGATGACGACGTGCGCGGGGTTCTACCGGTACATCATCGGGGACGTGGTGGAGTTTGACACGATCCCGGCGAAGCCTGAGTGGGAGGGCGGCGGCGGGGGCGACGGGCCGTGCCGCTTGCGGATCGTGGGCCGGCACAAGCACTTCATCAACGCGTTCGGCGAGAACATCATCGTCGAGCACATCGAGAATGCCGTGGCACAGGCGGCATCGGCGGCGAGCGTGGTGGTGGGAGAGTTCACGGCGGCGCCGGTGTATCCGGCTCCGGGCGTCTCGCCGGGATTGGAGCTTGCGGTCGAGTCGGTGCAGGGGCTGACGGATCCGATCGCGCGCAGGGTGTTCGCCGAAGCGTTTGACGCGGCGATCAAAGCTCAGAACGTGGACTACACGACGAAGCGGACGGGCGATGTGGGGATGGCCCCGCCGACGGTCACGGTGCTGCCGGTCGGGACGTTCCACCGCTGGATGCAGAGCCGTGGCAAGCTCGGCGGGCAGCACAAGTGCCCCCGGTGCGCGAACCACCGCGAGATCATCGATGCGGCGAAAGCGGCGGCGAAGGGTTGAATGGCGGGGGATCGGTCGCGAAGCCGCGGCCGGATTTGCAGACCGAGCGTGCGACGCTGAACCAAAGCGGGCGACCGGATTCGAACCGGCGACGTACAGCTTGGAAGGCTGTCACTCTACCACTGAGTTACGCCCGCAACTCGGGCAACTCTAGGCTCGCAGGTCGGAGGTTTGCCGGTCGTTTGCGGGTGGGCCGCTCTCGGGCCAGGGGCTTGGGCGGCCGCCGGCGTGCGGTGCGGCGGGTTTGGGGATGGCCGGTACACTCTCGCGATGTCGGAGCTTGCGACCATCATCGAACGCACGAAAGCGATCGAGTCCGGGCTGGTCCGCCGACTCGGTGCGACCGGCCGCGGCTTGCACGAGAAGGTTGATAGCGTGCAGGGCAAGCTTGATCCGGCGACGGTTCGGGCTTGCCGGTTTATCGCGACGATTCGGAACAAGACGGTGCACGAGGACGGGTTTGCTC
>JBIKTT010000467.1:0-2921 GCA_044347925.1 Phycisphaerales bacterium | reverse complement strand
GTTGAAATCAGCCGTCCCCGCGCCGCACTCCCCAGCTTCAAAGCACGCGACGAAATCGTCGTAGTCAAAGAAGTCCACGAACCCGTCCAGATTGAAATCCGTCCGGCACGCTTCCACCGTGAACGTGTACACCGCCGGCCCCGTCGCCACCCCGTCCCCCGACGGCAGCACGCCCCGATCGATCTCTCCGTCAAGCCGCTGACCCCCGTTGGCCGTCACCGTGTCGCGCACCGTCACCGTGTACACGCCAGGCACAAGCCGCCCGGCAGGCGTCAGCGTCGCGACCCCCGCATCCAGCGACAGCGAACACGCCACCGCCGTCTCACCCCGCCGCACCTCAAACTGCCCCGCGCTCGCCGAGATCGGATCCGAAAACCCGATCCGGATCGTTCCCGGCGCGTCGGCCAGCCTCGCTCCCGGCGCAGGCACGGCGGAGATCACCTTCGGCGGCCCCGCGACATACGACACCCGCGCCGCTCCCCGCTTGAGAAGCACGTTGCTCGGGTCAAACGTCACGCTCGACACCTCGCCCGCCGAGCCCCGCGGAACCAGATGCCACGACACCCGCCCCCCGAGCTCAACCGAAGCATCCTCCGTCGTCTGCCCGTTCGAAGACCGAATCGCCGGTCGGCACGGAAAAAACGCCGCGCTCGGCGCCGACTGCACCTGCCGCACCATCAGCTTCAGATAAGACCGGCCTTCCGCCGTCAGCGTCTCGTACCCAAACTCATACTGCGGCGAAGCCTGCCCGTAGATCCACGCGTCAAAGAACGGCGTCAGGTCCCGGCCCGCCACCTCCGAAGCCACCGCCGCAAAGTCATCCGTCGTCGCCGCCGACCCCGAATACCGCGACCGATACTCCCGCAGCAGCCTGAAGAACGTCCCTTCCCCGCTTCGCCCGTCCACAAGCGTCCGAAGCGTGTGAAGAACCTTCGCGCCCTTGTTGTACACCAGCCCCACGTCGAACATCAGCCCCTCGTCCGCGGGGTTGTACAGATACACCGAGCCCCACGACACGTTCGCACCAAGCCTCGACACCGAAGATTCCAGCGCCGCCCGGTCCGCCACGCCCGTCATGTGCTCCGCGAACAGACACTCCGCGTACGTCGCGAACGACTCGTTCAGCCAGATGTCATGCCACGTCCGGCACGTCACATCATCGCCCCACCATTGGTGCGCAAGCTCATGCGCCGTCACCCACGTGTCCGTCCCAGACGACTGACCGCTCATCGTCTGATGTTCCATCCCGCCGCCGAATCCGAACTGGTAGATCCCGTACTTCTCCGCGATGAACGGATACTCGCCGAAAAGCGGCCGAAACCGCGCCAGCATCGTCCGCGTCGACACCCACCGCGCACGCAGATACGGAGTGTCCGCTCCCGGCGTCACGAAAAATTCAAGCGGCATCGCCCCCTCGCCACCGCCCGGCAGCGGGTACACATACGTCGCTCCAAACCGGTTGTACGTCGAAGCCGAAAAGCACGCCAGATACGACGACATCGGATAGTTCGTCCGCCACCGGTGCTTCCGCCGCCCGTCTCCCAGATCGTCGATCCCTTGAAGCACGCCGTTGCTCGCGACCGTCATGCTCGCCGGCACCGTCACCGCGATCGCAAACGTCGCTTTATCGCTGTTGTCCCCCGACTGCCCGATGTCCCCGTCCTTCGCTGGCCACCACGTCCCCGAGTAGTACGGCTCGCTCAGCGTGAAGACCGTCGGCACCCCGCTCATCGTCACGAAGCTGATTCCGCCGAACCCGCCGCTCCCCGGCACGCCCCCGTACTCAATCCGAAGCGTGAACTCTTCGCCCTCCGACAGCGCCCGCGGCAACGTCACCCGACGACCGAACGTCCCCACACGCACCGGCAACGCCAGAACCTCCGACCCGTTGAACACCACCCGCGAAACCGCAAGCCGCGTATCCAGCATGAACGTGAACTCGCTCAGACCCGGCACCTCGCTCCGAACCGTCATCGTGTTCGACCCCGCGATGCTCCGCGCGTCGTAGTTCACAGCGATGTCCAGATCGTTGTGAAGCACATCCGTCGCCGCGAAAAGCTCCCGCTCGCCAAACCCCTCCCGCGGCGGCAGGCCCTCCGCAAGCCGACGCTTCATCATCACCGCTCGACCGCACCCCTCGCTCCCACATCCCGCGCCGTGCACATGCATCGCCGGCGGCTGCGCCGTCGCTCCGCCGGCAAACGCCAACAAAGCCGCGACCGCCCGGACCATGTCGTTCCGATTCCAACAACCCATGCTCGAACCCTTCGCTTCCGACGAACCGCGCTACGTCGCCACCGAGCCGCCCCCCAACCGCCCGTCAAACCCCGCCATCCCCGGCGTCTCTCCGGCGACCTTCAGAACCACTTCGACCCAACCCCAGACCCAACCCCAGACCCAACCCCAGACCCAACCCCAGACCCAACCCCAGACCCGCCCAGCATACCGCATCGTCCGTTTCGTACCATGCTCAAAGCGGTTCCCACCATTTCCCACCCATCTTCCGGGACCTGTTGGGGTTCTGAGCCCCGTTCCGATATACTCATCGCTCATGGCTGATTTCAGCGGCAGATTGTGGGACCTCCTCGGCACCATGCACCCCATGCTGGTCCACTTTCCCATCGCCCTTCTCATCGCCGCGGCGTTCTTCGAGCTCTTCCGCTTCCGCAGGCCCGGCCCCAACAACCCGCTCACGCCAAGCCAAGCCGCCCGCCTTCCCTACCTCCCCTCGCACCCCGCCGTCGCCTGCGCCGCACTCGGCACCGCCGCCGCCCTCCTCGCAGGCCTCTCCGGCTGGCGGCTCGCCACCACCGTCGAACCCTCGAGCCGCGTCGAGATCCACCGCTGGGTCGGCATCGCCTCCGCCGCCGTCGGAATCATCGCCGTCATCCTCGCCCTCTTCGCCCAGCGCCGCCCCGGAC
>JBIKTT010000465.1:0-2923 GCA_044347925.1 Phycisphaerales bacterium | reverse complement strand
CCCAAACCGCTCACCGCCGGGCCCGCCGAAACCACCCATCCGGCGCTCTTCGCCGCGCGGCCCGCCACGCTCTCCGCGATCGCCCCGGCCTTCGGGACCACGGTTGCCCTTCGGACCGCCGCGGCCCTCAAAGCCACCACGCCGCTGAGGACCACCACGCCCCTCCGGGCCGCCACGACCTTCAAAGCCACCGCGACCTTCGGGACCACCACGACCTTCAAAGCCACCGCGACCTTCGGGGCCGCCACGACCTTCGGGACCACGGTTGCCCTGCGGGCCGCCGCGACCGGGCTGTTCGCTCGCGAACTCGACGAACTCGTCGAACATCACGACGTCGGATTCGATCGCTCGTTCCTCGTATCGGACTTCGGCGTGCTGCGGAGGCTCGAAAGCGACCGGGGCGCCGGCGGAAAGAGCAAGGGACAAGCAGGAAGTGAGCAGGGACGCGATCAGCATGGCAACTCCTCGCCGGGTTTGGCCCGGCTTGTGACTGGACGAACAGGACTGAGCTCGACGCTTGTGGCGTCAGAGGCCGGTCGCGCTTCGGCGCGGCGCGGTCCACGAGGTCGGAACAGGCACCGTTTGACCCAGTTCATTCCTGGAATTGAACTGGAGCACGTCGCTCACGCGGCGACGTTCGATGACCTGTCGGACGATCGTGACCTCGTACCCCTGTCCGCCAGCGACGGGCTCGGCGGAGAGAAGAACTCGGTCGGGGATCTCGCCCAGCACAATGCCTTCCTGCATGCCCTTATTGCGATACTGATCGAAAGCTTCGTCAGCCGAAAGCGAAACCGGCCGGATATCCGTCACACCCAGCCCGGCTTTCTGAATCTTCTGATTCAGCTGTGTGATCACGTTGAACTGGCCCGCCGCGGCGAACGCGAGCACCGCCGCGGCCACCCATCCGCCCCACACACGCATCCGGGAAACCCCCGGGGAGATCTCGGACCCTTCGGCGCGACGCGGCAAATCCACGCTTTCCGCGAGATTCCCCGCCGCGCCCACGATCGTCTCGATCGCTCGCTGGTCCCGCTGCGCCATCGCAAGCTCGCGCCACACCCCCGCATCCTGCGCCGCGAGCGACTCCAACGTCGTCCATTCCGACGCTGACGCGCGACCATCCACCACGCGAGAGATCAGCAGATCACGGTCGTGAAGCGGGGTGTTGGCGTCATTGATGGGATCGTGCGGGTTCGTCATGGCGTTTCTTTCCTTCAGTCCGCTGGGATGCGCCCCAGACGGCCTGCCGTCATGGTGTGGGGTCGGGCGAACGTGCCAAACCGGCTTGCGCCGAAGCTTGGGGTTGGGACGAGAGTTCTCGGATCATGCGGCGAGCCCGGGCGATCCGGGTCTCGACGGTGGTTTCGGGCAATCCCAGGATGTGCCCGATCTGGCGATAGCTGAGGCTTTGCACGGCTTTGAGATAAAGCGGCTCGCGATACCCGTCGGGCAGCGAAGCCAAAAGCTCGTTCATCCGCCGACACTCCTCCTCGCGGCCGAGCACGGCCGGGGCCGCTTGCGTCGGCGACTCGGGAGGAACGACCGTCCCCGGTTCGGCCGGCCCGGATTCCTCAAGCGATTTCGTCAGCCTGAGCTTGCCCTTGCGTCCCGCCAAGCGAGCGGCATTGATCGCAACCTGGCGAAGCCACGGCCGGATCGCCCCAGGATCGCGGAGCTCGGAGGATTTGGCCACCATGCTCGAAGCGACCTCCTGAAGCAGATCTTCCAGATCCGCCCAGCGAGGCTTGTACGCGAGCAGAATGGCCGCAACCCACCGGCGGTTGTCCTCCCAGATTCGGCGCAGGCGTTCGTGCTCCACCCCGGGGTGGAGAAGCCGATTGGTTGATTGGCCATCGCCCCCATGGGCTTGGGAATCGGGCACACTGCCTCCGATCTCAGGGATGCGCCGGACGGGCCCTTCCGTCACCCGCGTCCGACCGGTGTACCGCTCATCGGACGGTCCCGGTTCGGATCTCCACCCCGCACGCCGCCCGAAACGGCCCGGTCGAGACCCTACCCTCTGTCCGCGATGGCCGAGGACCCCATTCCAGACCCTGTTCCCGATGAGACGCCCAAGAAGGCGATCACCCGTCACGGGGCCGATCGCGGCTCCAAGTACGGGTCCAAGTGGGACACGCCCGATGAGCCCGCCGCCGTCATGAGTCTGGGTGAGCACCTCAATGAGCTTCGCAAGCGGCTGATCTACGCCATCCTGGGCCTGGTCCCGATCTTCGCCACGGGGTTGATCTTCGGCACCCACCTGATGGACCTGCTGATGACGCCGATGGAGAACGCCCTGCGCAACGAGGGCGTCAATCCGCGGTTCATGATCACGTCGATGTTCGAAGCGTTCTCGACCTGGATCATGGTCGCGTTCCTCGTCACGGTCATCGTCGGCTTTCCGTGGATCCTGTACCAAGCGTGGCAATTCGTGGCTCCTGGCCTGTACGCTCACGAACGGCGATTCGCGTACCTGCTCGTGCCGCTCTCCATGACGCTGAGCGGGCTCGGCGTCATGTTCATGTACTTCGTGGCACTGCCGGCGATGCTGGCGTTCTTCATCCACTTCACCACCAACCTTGAGCAGCCGGACATCGGGCCTGCCGAATTGCCCGCCGGCATCTCGATCCCCTCCATGCCCATGCTCCACGGCGATCCGCCCTCTCCAGCCCCGGGGCAGATGTGGTTCAACGAGACGCTCGGCCAGCTCCGGATGTGCATCGCGGTCGTGGACGGCAAACCGGTGCTCCGCGGCGTGGCGCTCGAAAAAGCCACGACCGTGGTGCAGATGCCCAAGCTCGCGGAGTACCTCAACCAGTTCGTCACCTTCGGGATTCTCTTCGCCGTCGCGTTCCAGACACCGGTGGTGATCCTGCTCATGGGCTGGATCCGCCTGGTGACCCTCGAAGGCCTGCGACGG
>JBIKTT010000466.1:0-2923 GCA_044347925.1 Phycisphaerales bacterium | reverse complement strand
TCCCCGGCTCCGGCCGAATTGTTATCGGTAGGATGACCCCCGCATGAATTTGTCCTCATCCGCGATTTGAAGGGGGGGTGGTTTTAAGGTTGGTTCCGGGCGGGAGCCCGATGAAGATTCTGGGTTGCTCTGTGTGTGCGAGGCCCGGCGTCGAGAAAGCTCAGAACTTCCCACACCGGTGGGACGGGGTGGTTCCCCGACGGTGAGCCGGATCGACGGGTTGGAGTTTTCGGTGGCGTCTTCAAGCATGCCCATTCGGGTGGTCCGGCGTGGTGGCCGGGGCTGAAGACGAAATCTGGTGGCGTTCGTCGAGGTGGTACTCGTGAACGCGTAGCAGGGAGGCCTTGTGATGATCGCGAGCACACGCGGAGCTTTGGTCCTGTCTCTGTTCGAGCAGTTCTACGACCGGGTCTACTGGTTCGCCCGACGTTCCGTCGACGCCCCCACCGCTGAGGACGTCGCCCAGGAGGTCTTCACCCGACTCCTCCGCATCCCCGACCTCGAGGACCGGATCGTCAACAGCGGCTACCTCATCAAGGTCGCCGACAACCTCATCAAGCGCCGACACAAGCAGAAGGTGCAGCTCGAACGCTTCACCAACGAACGCACGGAACGCCCCGAAGCCGTCGCGTTCCGCGAAACCCCCGATGACACGCACTGCGCCGGCGCCATGAACCAGCTCAGCGATGCCGAACAGGACGCGCTCAGACTCATCATCTGCGAAGGCCTCAGCTACGAAGCCGCCGCCAAAGCCCTCGACGTCAAGGTCTCGACCGTCAACAACTGGAAGTTCCGAGGCATTCAGAAGCTCCGCCTCGTCCACGACTCCCAGGTCGCTTCCATCGCAAGCTGAACAACGCACACTTCGAACGCACGCCAGGACGGCGGATGTTCGATCAGAAGGCCCGCGTCGCTCACCCGCTTCGCGAGCCACGGATGTCGGTTTGGTCGGGAACGGACTCCTCGATCACTCCAGAGCAGAACCGCACGGCCGGTCGCAACGACGCGACCGGAACGCCGGGACCGCTCACCACCACACGCTCTCTCCTCTCCACTCCGCCGGTGGGCCAACCGGCTCGGCGTCCACGCTTGACCGGCGTGGACCCCGATTCACGGAAGTCGAATCCGAGCTCTACGACGACGGCTTCCTCACACGCTCCAAGACACCCCGTCACGCTTCACCCGCCGGTACAGCGTGTCGCGTTCGACCGGGACGAATCCCGCTTCGCGGATCGCTTTCTGAAGCGTCCAGACGTTGACCTCCTGGTGCGTCGAAGACCCGCCCACCTTCGTGATGTCGTACCAGACGATCGTGCCGTCGATGTCGTCCGCGCCGCTCTGAAGCATGAGCTGAGCCATCGGGAGCGTCTGCATGATCCAGAACGCTTTCACGTGCGGGAAGTTGTCGAGCATCAGGCGGGAGATCGCGAGCGTGCGGAGATTCTCGAGGCCCGAGGGCCCGGCCAGATGCTCAAGCTCGGACCCGTCGGGAAAGAACGGAAGTGGGATAATCGTCTGGTAGTACCCCGAAGCCGCCGCACGCCGCTGCGATTCCGCGCCGAAGACAAGCTGCTCCGGAAGCGGTGTCCCCGGCCGCGTCAGCGTGATCACCGGCGCATCCGAAGCACCCTCGCGATACCCCAAATGGCCGCCTTCCGACGTCGTCAGAGCATCCTCGTCGATTACGGCAGCGTCTCGAGTCGAGGGAGCCCTCTCGCCCTTCACCCTCGCTGGCGCGTCGGGCTCTGAAGGAACGCCCGTGTACCCAAGCCGCGCGAGAGCCGCATCCTGCTCGCGGCGGAGCATGTCCATGTGCACGAGACGGTCGTGCCGCTGCTCGATGTGGCCGTAAAGGATCGTCGCGTTGCTGTTGAGGCCGAGCTCGTGGGCGATCGTGTGAACATCAAGCCAGACGTCCGACCGGATCTTGCCCTTGTAGGCTTCATCGTGCACGCGGTCGTCAAAGACCTCGGCACCGCCGCCGGGCAAGCTGCCTAGGCCCGCGGCTTTCAGCTCGCTGAGCACGTGGCGGATGCCGGCGCGGCGGGCGATGCGGCCCTCTTCGCCCGGGGCGTTGGCGCCCTTGTAGACCTTGGCGATCTTGGCGAGGTGGACGATCTCGACCGCGGTGAACGCTTTCACGTGCAAGTCGCTGCCCAAAGCCCGTGCTTCCTCGCGAAGCGTGCGGATCATGTCCGTGTAGTACGAGAAGGGCAGGTACGGGTTGAGGCCACCGACGGAGTGGATCTCGGTGGCTCCGGCTTCGACGGCTTTCCGGGCTTCGCCGCGAATGTAGTCCATGTCGCGGGTGTATTCGCCGGGGTCGCCCTTCTTGCGGTAGAACTCGCAGAACTTGCACGACAGCGCGCAGACGTTGGAGTAGTTGAGGTGGCGGTTGATGTTGTAGTACGCGTTGTCGCCGTGCAACCGGCGACGCACACTGTCGGCCATCTCGAGGACGGAGTAGATGTCGCGTGTGGTGTAGAGCAGGTCGCCGTCGGCCAGGCTGAGCCGTTCACCGGCCTGAACTTTCCGGCGGATCTCATCCAAACGAGGGTCGCTGCGGAGGGCATTCCCCGTATTCGCGCGGGACGCTTTGGTGTCAAGCACGGTCATTGGCGAAGCGTAGTCGGGCGAGCCGGTGACGGGCGGTTCCGGGCGCGATTTTCGCCCCCCGCACCCGTGGTTTTTCGCTGCAAGCGAGCTTCCCTGCGTCCAGAAACCTCTCCACGGCGAACACAGTTCAAAGCCGCCGCACCACCCAGATCGTCGGACGCAGTGCGCCGACAAGCAGCGCCGAGGCTTTCTCTTGCCGGGCGAGAAACGCTTCCAACGAACGACGGAGGACTGGTCGCTTTGCCGCAACAGAAGCCGCCGACCGACGCAGCCTTGACAGGACCGATCGGCTCTGCGCCAGGATCAC
>JBIKTT010000026.1:0-10387 GCA_044347925.1 Phycisphaerales bacterium | reverse complement strand
GGACCGGGGCACGCACTTCGCCCGCTGGATGGGCGTGGGCGCGATGCTCCCCTTCGCCCGCGGCCACACCGGCAAGGACAACGTGCAGAAGGAGCCCTGGAGCTTCGGCGAGAAGGTGGAAGCCACGTGCCGCCGCGCGATCGAGCGCCGCTACCGCCTCATGCCCCTCTTCTACACATTGTTTGAAGAAGCCAGCCGCACCGGCTTGCCCGTCGCCCGGCCCGCGTTCTTCGCCGATCCGACGGACCCGGCCCTGCGAAGCGAGGACGACATCTTCCTGCTCGGGGACGGACTCCTCGTCAAGTGCCAGCTCGCTCCCGACGGCACGCGCGTTCCAGTCATGCCCAAAGGCACGTGGCGAAAGGTGGCCTTCGAGGGAGAAGCGGCGGACCGGGATCTGCCCGAGCTTTTCGTCAAGGAAGGGTCGATCATTCCGACGGGGCCGGTGACGCAGTGGGTCGACGAGAAGCCGCTGACCGAGGTCACGCTTTACGTGTCGCTGAACGGCAAGGGCGAAGCGACGGGGAGCATGTACGAGGACGCCGGCGAGGGTTACGGCTACCAGAAGGGCGAGTTCCTGCGGACGACGTTCACCGCGACCTCGAGCGGGGGCGAAGTGACCGTCAAGACCTCGACGGAAGGCTCGTGGAAGCCGCCGGCGGGGCGGTCGTTCAAGGTCGTCGTGCTGAAGTAAGCCATCGGTCGTGAACCAGAACGGGCGATCCGTCGCTTGACGGAGTGAACATCGCAGGCTGGACTCTCGCGTCCGTCACATTCGTGCTCACCGGGTGTACAACCACGGTAGTGCCGCCGCGTGGTGTCCACGACCCGGTGCGTGTCGTCGTGCTCGACTACGGCTACCACGCGAGCCTGGCGGTCCCTGACGACACGGGCTCCATCGTCGAGCATGCTTTCGGCGAATGGGGCTGGTACGTGGAGAACCGAACCGGCTGGTGGCGGGTGCCGGGAATCCTCTTCGTACCCAGTCAGGGGGCGCAGGGACGCCGCAGGCTTGAATGCCCGATCGATGAAGTTGTGGCCGTGACCGGTGCGGAAAGCGGGCTTGCGATTGAGGTGGAACGCGAGCGGCTGGACGCGTGGAGGGCGCGGGTGGACGCGGCGTGGGCTCTCGCGTCAGACCGACAGCCGGCCGTGCTGAATCCGGACCATCAGATGGAGTTCGTCGAGTCCGAGGACCGCTACTGGGTGTTCAACACATGCAATGCCGCGGTTGCAGCTTGGCTTGTGGAACTCGGGTGTGGGGTGGGCGGATGGACGGTCGGAGCGGACTTCAGGCTGGGCGGGGAGCCGGCAGGGGCCTGGGCCGGGGCCGGTACGCCGCCATGACCAGCGAGACGACGAAGGCGACCGACGACAGGCACGCCGCGGGGAACGTCCAGCCCATGGCTTTGAACCCGGTGTTGATGAACTGCTGGTTCGGGACGCCGGACTTGGGCATCGCGAGCAGGGCGGCGTCGAACTCCCAGGTCCCTTCGACGAGCTCGCCGGGCTTGGCCGGTTCGCCGCGCTTGTTGGTCGGATAGTGAAGCCGCTTGCGTTCAAAGCCGCCGGCGGGAAGGAACTCAAAGAACTCGAACGACCAGTCCTTTCGCCAGGACTCGCCCCACGTGCTGGGATCCACGCCCGCACGCGGCGAGCGGGTCACGATCGCGAGACGGTCGGTGATGTTGCCCTTTCGCATCTCGCCCATCGCGTCATCGGCGTCCATGCCGGACACCTCGGCGAAGCGGAAGACCCGCAGCCAGTCGCGGTGGGCGGCGAGCCCCTGCGACGCCAGAGCTTCAAACTGCCGGTGCGGGATCGTCACGCGGAGACGGAGCTTCTCATCGCCGTAGGAAAGGTTGAGGAAACGCGTGCCCGCTTCGTCCTTCTCGTCCGTCAGCGTGACGGTGCGACCGGCGTAGGTGAACGCGCGGCTGTCTAGCTCCTGGAAGATCCAGTGCTTGGTCGGATGCTCTTTGTAGAACGTGACGAGTTTGGACGCGAGCACGGACACACTCGCCACGAGCACCAGCGCGGACACGGCCGCGATGAGGGCGTAGGTCTTTCGAGTCATGGGACGTTCAACCTTTCACGCCCCCACGTCCGCGTTCGTGGCTGGGGCGATTCAGTGCCCGCCGTGGCCCGCTTCGGGCTTGGGCGCGGCGACTTCGAACAGGCCGGAGGTCTGGCCCTTCTTCGCGCGGCTGAAGTTCTTGCTGCTCATCCGGTCCGACCCGGCCAGACCGGGGTTCTCTTCCGCGAGTTCGTGCGCCTGGGCGATCTCCGTGATCGTCGCGAAAGCCGCCGGGCCGAGCTTCTCCTGAAGGCGCTTGAGCACGTCGGGGTGCGGGATCTTGCCGTGGTGCAGGTGGTACTCGAACTCCGCGATCATGTCCTTGGCGACATCCGCGGCGACGAGCTCGCAGGCTTTGGGGAAGGTCTCGTCGAACGCGACCTTCGCGACGGCCTGCTCGATGGAGATCTTGATGCCGTTGCGGGCCTGATTCTCGATCAGCGAGGCGACCGCATCGTTCGGCTTGGCGGTGAGCTCCGCCCTCTTGGCGTTCAGCATCTCCGGATGGACCTTGGCCGCGTGCTTGAGCTGAAGCTCAAGGATCCGCGAATCGACCGCGCCGACGTAGGGAGAGAGGCCGGCGAACACCGGCATTTTGAACGTGTTCGAAACGCCCCCGTAGGCGGGGTACGCACGCTGAACGTCGAGGCCCGAACCGGATCCGCCCTTCACGACGGCTCCGAACTTGGTCTGGTCGATGTACCCGCGGTTGCCGATGTCCAGGAAGGTGAAGAACATGAAGATCGCCACCCCGAGCACCGTGAATCCGAAGATCACGGCGTTGATCGGGTTGTCGTGCCGCAGGTGCATGAAGTAGAGCAGCACCAGCGTCGCTTTCACCGTCGCGATCGCCATGACCACCGCGACGTTCAGCCAGCCGGGAAGGGTGATCGAGAACGTGTGCGCGATCCACTCCTCCGCCTGGGCCTGACCGACCGTCAGGATCGTGAAGAAGAGGAGCAGTCCGAGGATGAGCTTGAGCGTGAACGCCGAGGTCACGTGGTGCTCGTGCGGCGTGCCGCCGTGCGGGTCAAGCTCGTTGAGGGTGTGGGCAGGTGCGTGGGCCATGGAGTGGTCTCGCGGTCGTTGGGCGGTCGTGAAGTCGGGTCCGGTCGGTTTCGAAACGCCTTGGAGCGGCGATCGCTCGAATCAGTGGATGAGATACAGGAGCGGGAAGAGGAAGATCCAGATCAGGTCGACAAGGTGCCAGTACAGCGCCGAGTTCTCGACCATCGTGTAGTGCGTCGGGCCGTACTGCTTCTTCAGCGAACGGACATAGCACCAGAGCAGCAGACCCGCTCCGATGATGACGTGCAGAGCGTGGATCCCCGTCGCGCAGTAGTACACAGACCACCACATCGGCTCGGCCGGGTTCTCGGCGAAGGGGTAGCTGAAGAGGCTGCCGGGACGCTTGCCCACCGCCCACTTGGGCGCGTACTCGAAGATGAACTTGATCGCGACGAACGCGAGGCCGCACACGATGGTGATGAGCAGGTTGCGGCGCAGGGCCGACTGCTGGTTGAGCTGAGCGTTGCGGACCGCCGACGCGGCGGTGTACGACGAGATCAGCAGCACGATCGTGTTGAACGCACCCCACCGCCAATCAAGGAAGTGGGACCCGTTCACGAACGCTTCCGGGTACTTGGACCGGAAGTAGACGTACGCGCAGAACAGACCGGCGAAGAGGAGCACTTCGGTGGCCAGGAACAGCCACATGCCCGTCTTGCAGGCGTCAAACTCCTCGTCTTGCGTGCGGAAGTGGTGACCGTGCTTGTACTTCGCGTATCCGGCCGAGGGGTCGTGCCCTTCCGCGCCGGGCACGTCCTGCCCCGTTCCGCCGTGTGAATGAATGTCAACCGTGCTCATGAACCCTCCAGAGGGGGTGTGTCTGATCTCGTGCTACCAACCCGACCGTGCATTCCGTCCGGCGATCTTGCTTAGTGCGCCCCGCGAACCCGGGCGACCTCGGCCGGATCCGGAAGCGGCCAGTCCTTGGCGTCCCACTTGGGGGGCACGGCCTTGTCGAAGTCGTACGGGCCGTGCTTGGCCATGGGCTCATGGTCGAAGTTGTGCTCCGTGGGAGGGCTGTCGGCTTCCCACTCGAGCGTCATGGCGCCCCACGGGTTCTCCTTGGCCTTCTCGCCCGCGGCGAGGGAGTGCAGGAAGACCGCCAAGTGCGTCAGGAACCCCGCGAAGAGGAACCACGACCCGACCGTGGAGATGAAGTGGAGCGTCTGGAACTCGTCGGGATACCCGGCGTAACGCCGCGGCATGCCCTGCGTGCCCAAGAAGAACTGCGTGAAGAAGGTGACGTTGAACCCGACGAACACCAGCAGCGCGCCCACGTTGGCCCACCGCTCGCTGTACATCTTGCCGAACATCTTCGGCCACCAGTGGTGCAGGCCGGCCATCAGCCCGATGATCGTCCCGCCCATCATCACGTAGTGGAAGTGCGCCACGACGAAATAGGTGTCGTGCAGGTGCAGGTCCGTCGAGAGCGTCGCCAGCGGCAGACCCGTCAGGCCGCCGATCGCGAACAGGAACAGGAAGATCAACGCGTAGATCATCGGCGTCGTCAACGCAATCGACCCTTTGTACAGCGTCGCGATCCAGTTGAAGATCTTGACCGCCGTCGGGATCGCCACGAGGAACGTCAGCGCCGAGAACACGATCGATCCGATCTCGGACATGCTCGCGAACATGTGGTGGCCCCACACGATGAACGCCACGCCGGCAATGCCAAGCGACGCGAACGCGATCGCACGGTAGCCGAAGATCGGCTTCCGGCTGTGCACCGCGATCACGTCCGAAATCACGCCCATGCCCGGCAGAATCATCACGTACACCACCGGGTGGCTGTAGAACCAGAAGAAGTGCTGGTAAAGCACCGGATCCCCGCCGAGAACCGGATCAAAGATGCCCACGCGGAAGAAACGCTCGAACAGGAGCAGCGCCAGCGTGATGCCGATGACCGGCGTCGCAAGCACCTGAATGATCGCCGTGGCGTAGACCGCCCAGACGAAGAGCGGCATGTCCCACCAGCCCACGCCCGGTGCGCGAAGCTTGTGCACCGTCACCACGAAGTTCAGACCCGTCAGAATCGAGCTGAACCCAAGGATGAACGCCGCGGTGATCATGTACACCACGCGCCAGTGCCCGGCATCGGTTGTTGTTGAATACGGTGTGTAGAAGGTCCACCCGGTATCCACACCGTGGTAGATGATCGCCAAGACGCCAAAGATGGACCCCAGCAGGTACACGTACCAAGAAAGCAGATTCAGCCTTGGGAACGCGACGTCCTTGGCTCCGATCATCAGCGGCAGGAAGAAGTTGCCCAGGGACGCCGGAATGCCCGGCACGATCACCATGAACACCATGATCGCGCCGTGCATCGTGAACAGGCGGTTGTAGAAGTTGTTGGACTTGGTGATGTCCGACACCATCTGGCCGGTCTTCTCGTCCTTGACGCCCGGGTCAAAGAACAGACCGCTCGTCCCCACCACCTCGCCCGCCGCGTTCATCACCGACCGCGGCGGCGAGAGAAGCTCAAGACGAAGAGCCAGCGCCGTGACGCCGCCCACGAAGAACAGGACCAGAATGGCCGTGAGGTACATCACGCCCAGCTTCTTGTGGTCCACGGTGGTCGCCCAGTCCTTGATGGTGGCCCAGGCGCCGCCCTTGCCCTCAAGGTACGAACCGTGGTGCTCGTGGCCGTGCCCGCCGTGCGGGTGGTCGTGAGCTCCGACATTTGGATTGATCGTGGTCATGGATCTAGCCCTGTCTCAGGAGGGGTTTTCGGGTATTCGGGAGTGCGTTCGTCACTTCTTCTGTTCGGCGGGCGCCGCGGCCGGGGCCGCCGCATCCGCCGGTTTGGCGTCCGCGGGCTTCGCATCCGCCGGAGCGATTCCGCCCTCGAACTTCTTGTTCACGCCGCCGATCTGCTGCCAGTTGTCGGCGACCCATTCGGACTTCATGAAGGCGATGAGCGAGTTGATGGCTTTGTCATCCAGCACGCCGAGGTAGGACGTCATCGCGACGCCCTCATAGCCCGCGACGGTCTTGGCTTGCGGATACCAGATCGACTCGCGGATGTAGTCATCGTCGGCCACAACCTGCTTGCCACCGCTCATCGTGTGCGTGGCTCGGTAGATGTTCTTCCACGAGGGACCGGTGCCCCGCGTGCCGTCGATCGAGTGGCAGGAGATGCAGTTGCGTTCCCAGAGCTTCTTGCCGCGGGCCGCCGGGGCTTCCGCCGCGTCGGATTTCGCAACCCACTCCTCGAACTTGTCCTTCGGGATGACACGGATGATCGCCGCCATCTCGGAGTGGAAATCGCCGCAGTACTCGGCGCAGAAGACCCAGTGGTCGACATAGGGCGTGCCGTCAAGGAACGACCACGCCGGGTTCGCGTCCTTCAGCATCGTCTTCGCATTCGCGGGGATCTTCGCCGACTCGAACCAGTACTTCGTGTACCGGTTGGGCATCACGTCGATCTTCGCGCGGAAGTCCGGCACCCAGAAGCTGTGCATGACGTCCTTGCTGATCATCTTCAGCCGCACCGGCGTCGATTCCGGAACAAAGTAGATCGGCACCGGCTTGCTCGAGAGCACGTTAGGGTCCGTCGCGTGCGTCGCGCTCGCGCCGGTCGGGTAGTTCATCGTCCACGACCACTTCTGGCCGATCAGGTCGATGTCCATCCCGCCGCCCTTCGGGACCAGCATGTCGCTGTAACCCTTGAACCCGAGCACGAACATCACCACGAGAAGCAGCGAGGGCCCGACCGTCCAGGCGATCTCGATGTTCGTGTTGTGGGCCGGGCTCACCGGCGCGGGCATCCCCGGCCGACGGCGGTACTTCCAAACGAAGTAGAACATCAGGCCCATCAGCAGGACGAACCAGAAGATCGCCGTGTACAGGATGAACATGAACGCGACGTCCGATTCGTCGCCGTACGTCGAGCCGCTGGCGCTGCGGAACCAGAAGTTGAAGAACGGCCACGTCGACGCGTCCGCGAGGATCTGATTCGGCATCATCATGTCATTCACCGTCATCATGGAATGGATCCGTGGATTGAACCGGCAACGGGCCCGGCGTTCGTGCGAAAGGAGGAACCGGGCACCGCCACTCCGGCCGCCAGCAGCCGACGTTTCTTGAGTCGTTCGGCGAACAGAAGCACACCGATCAGCCCGCCAAGCCCGAGCATCGTCAGAATGCCCCCGAGCTGCATCACCCGGAACGCGCTCAGCGTGTACATCCCCATCTTGGGGTCAAACATGTAGCAGAACGTCAGGAACTGATCTTCAAGCGTGTTCGTGATCGTGCCCTGACCCGCGTCCAGAATCGCAAGGCGAAGCTGCAGAGCCGTGTGCCCAAACCCGTACAGGTAGCGGGAGATCTTGCCGTCCGGCGTCACCATGAAGAAGACCACCGGGTGCGCGAAATCCTGCCCGCCGTTGATCGGCGAATACTGGAACCCGAGGGCGTTCGCAAGCTGCCGCGTCGTCCCCTCCTCATGGAGGAAGAACTGCCAACCCTCGGAGACCGTGCCCTGGTCGCCGCGACCATACCCCAGGAGCGAAGCTTTCTTTTGGTTCATCGCCGCGAACTTGTCGTCGCGCGGGTCGAAGCTGAAGGTCAGGACGTTGAACTCTTTCCCGGCTTCCAACCCCTTGATGTCGCGAACGCACTCGTTCACGGTCTTGAGCAAAGCCGAGCAGACCACGGGGCAGCGGTAGTACACCAACGCCACAATCGCGGGCTTGCCCTCGATCTTCTCGCCGCTCGGACCCGTCCGCGTGAAGAACTCGCCGAGCCGGCGACGCTCACCCTCCGCGTTCGTGAACGTCAGCTCCATCGGAAGCGGCACGCCGAGCTTCTCGTCGACCTTCAAGCCAAGCTCGCTCGGCTTCACCCGCGTGATATCCCTGAGATCGTTCGACGAGGACGTCGGAGCCGAAGCTTCCGGGCCGGAAGCTTCAGGGCCGGAAGCCTGAGCGAACGCGACACCCGCCAGGCCCGCGTGGGCCAGCGCGACGAAAGCAACCGCCGGGATCGCCCGACCGATGAGCTTCGTGATGTCTCGAACGTTCAGCATTCCGCTTTCAGCCTCCGCGTGATTACTTCGTTTCACCCTTCACTTCGCCGCCGTACCGCTTGAGGACGCGGTCTTGAGCCATCTTGACCGGAACATGCACCGTGGAAGCGTCGACCCAGCCGAATCCTTCGAGACGCTTGGTCGAAGCCGCTTTGTACCCGACATACTCGGACGAAAGGTCAACGTTGACGCGCTCGCGACGCAGCTTGTCAATGTGGTGGTTCATGTAGAGCATGGTCACCGCGACCAGACCGACCGTCGCGACGATGATCAGGACCAAGCCCTTCGCCATCGCCGAGATCGACGTCGTGCCGGCGTGCTCTTCCTGCGGCAGCCCTTCGGATGCGTCGTGGTGGTGCCACGCGTCCGCGTGCTCATGCCCATGGTGGCCGACCTGTTCCCCAGCATGTCCGTGATGCCCGCTCATGACTACCTCGCGTCTGTGGGCCCTTGCCCTCAATCCTAGGCGTTCCCCTAGCTCTTCGTCCTGTCCCGCAAGAATGGTTACTGTCAGACAACAACCATGTTCGTTCGCCCTTTGTTCGTCTTAGACGTAGTTCTTGTGCTTCAGAGCCTCGTGCATCCGAGGATCCTGAAGCGGGACCAGCGGTCCCGAAGCGACCTTCCGAATCAGAAGGCCAAGGAACACAAGGATCACGCCGCCCGTGCCGGCCAGGTCGATCAGCCACGGCGCGGTGCCGGGGATGTTCGCCGGAGGCTGCCCGGCGTACACCGCCGGACGCACGATGAAGACGATGTCCATGATCTGCATGAAGACGAGCCAGGCGCCCATCAGGAGCATGGCTTTGTGGTTCTTCTTGAACGGGCGGAAGATCATGATGACGAAGGGCACGACGAAGTGGCCGAACGCCAGCAGCGTGAACACGTGCTCCCAGCCGCCCTGCTTGCGGTAGATGTAGAACGCGGTCTCTTCCGGAATATTGGCGTACCAGATCAGGAAGTACTGGAAGAAGGAGATGTACGCCCAGAAGCACGTGAAGGTGAAGCAGAGCTTGCCCATGTCATGGAAGTGCTCCTCCGTCACGACGCCCTCGTTCTTGCCGCGGATCCGGAGCACGGCGTGGATCATGATCACGACGGTCGTCGCGGTGAACGCGGCGCCGGCGAAGTAGTACACGCCCCACATGGTGCTGAAGAACGTGTAGTCCATGCTCTTCAGCCAGTCGAACGCCGCGAACGCGATCGTCAGGGCGAAGACCACCATGCCCGGGGCCGAAAGCGTGCGGGCGGAAGCCGCGTACCGCTTGTCGCCCGTCTCATCGATCTTGCGGCTCGCGTTGGCCATCAGCTGCGACAGCAGAATCCACGCGAGGCCGAAGATGACCGCACGGCCAAGGAAGAACGGGATGTTGAGGTACCCGGCTTTCTTGCCGAGCAGGTACACCTGGTCCGCGTCCATGCCCATCCAGGGGAAGAGCGTGACGCTGGTTTCACCCTTCTGAACCACCGACCAGCCGAGCGTGATCGCGAGGAACACCAGCGGAACCCAGACGAGGGTCGCGAGGTTCTCGAACTGCCGGCGGACCGTGCCCGACCACCCCGCGTTGACGAGGTGGAAGACCATGCAGAAGAAGAGGCCGCCCAAGCTCGCGGCGAGCACCGTCATCGCGCCCACGTGCACGCTCGACAGGGCGTGCTTCATCACCACGTTCCCGCCCATCATCTTGGGAAGCAGGAACGCGACGACCACGCCGATGAGGCCGAGGACGACGAAGACGCCCGACATCATCGCGCCCGAGCCGGGCGCGAGTGTGATGTTCTCCGGACGCATCGCCGGGAACTTGGAAGCCCAGGGCGACCGCCCCGAGCGGATATCGTCGGCAGAGAGCTGGCTCATTTATTGCCTCCCGTGTTCCCGCTGGCGCCGGCCGCGGCCGCGGGGGCCGACGTCGCGGGTGCCGCGGGGCGGCTCGCGTTCAACTTGTCCTGTTCTTCCTTCGGCACCTCGTTCAGCGGCACCGCACGCGTCTCCTGGAGCACCCGGAGCCACGCCACCACCGCCCACGAGTCCCGAGCGGACAACGCATGTCCGTACCCGGGCATCTTCTCGTTCTTGCTGCCGTCGACGTACCCGTTGCGGACCACGTAGTACAGGTACCCGTCCTTGCCCTTGAGGCCGGTCGGATCGCGGTACGCCGCGTCGTGCAGGTTGCGGGCGCCGCCGACCCAGCCCGTGGACCGGGCCGCATCGCCGA
>JBIKTT010000463.1:0-2936 GCA_044347925.1 Phycisphaerales bacterium | reverse complement strand
ACGCGGCCCGACGGCTCTTGGGCAATCGTGCCCGCCGTGGACTACTACCTGCGGCTGGTACGTGAGTGTCTGATCGGCGAGGGACCCGCTGTCACCGCCGGCGAGGCGTATCTCGAGCTCGGCGTGACGCCCGAGCAGGAGGAAGCCGGGCGCGGCTTGCTGTTGCGTGCCGGGATCGCCGAGACCGACCGGTTCGCGATCCTGAACCCGGGCGGGAACAACGAAGCCAAGCGCTGGCCCGCGGACCGGTTCGCACGTCTGGCGGCGTGGCTTCACCGGACGTACGGATTGCGAGTTCTGGTCAACGGTTCGCCGGGTGAGCGGGAGCTGACCGAGCGGATCGCTTCCGAGTCGGGCCTGGGCTCCGCGTGCGCTGCGCTCCCCGCGCTTGGCATCACGATCGGGTCGCTGAAGTCGGTCATCCGGCGCTCATCGCTGATGGTGACCAACGACACCGGCCCTCGGCATCTCACGGCGGCGTTCGGCGTGCCTCTGGTGACGATGTTCGGTCCGACGGACCACAGATGGACGACGATCGCGACGCGTCCGGGCGGCCCCGAGCGCATCCTTCTCGCCGATCCGACGCTGCCCGAGACCGAGCTTGCCAACGACCATCCGGAGCGATGCCGCATCGACCGGATCGAAGAGACGACCGTGCGGGAATCCTGCGAAGCGGTGCTCAAAGCCGGGGCCGTGGAGAACAAAGTCCGAATATGAAGTTGAGCCTCACGACAGCCGATAGGCTGAGGGCTTGACCCTCCGGGGCTGGGCCCTAGGATGGTGACTCGGCCTGACGCTTCGGCGGCGGGACGGGGCAAAAAGTGGATACGGGGGCGTAGCTCAGTTTTGGTAGAGCGCATCCATGGCATGGATGAGGTCACGAGTTCGAGTCTCGTCGCCTCCACTTTGAACACCGCCCGGACCTCAAGGTCCGGGCGGTGTTGTTTTTCCGCCGCGGCCGTTGGCTCTCACCATCGCCTCCAAGGGGTTCCCGGGTTGTGGCGGCTCAAAGTTTGCGGAAACCAAGCTGGTTTGGGAACAATTAGGATATCGTTGTGGTAATCTGTTCGATCGCGGCGAAGCCCGGCTTTCGGGTGACGACGCGGCCACGAGGAGTTCTGAAATGAATGCACGGGTGTTGCGCGGATGGACAGCGGCAGCGTTTGCGGCGGCGGCGGGAGCGGCGATCGCTCTCGAGCCAAGGCAGGGATTTTCCCCGGTGAATGAACAGGGCCCGGCCGCGGTGCACCTGAGCGTGGCGGAGGATTTCGCTCGCACGCATCCGCTGGCGAGGTTCTATCGCGAAGGCGAACGCGTGACGCGCGTGTACGGGCCGGCGTTCTCCGAGGGCGAGGATGCGGTCTCGAGCGCGAACGCTTTCCTTCGGCGATTCGCGGGCGTTCTCGGTGTTCAGGGGTCTGATCTTTTCCAGCGGACGCTTTCGGAAGACGGCGTGATGACCGTGCCGCTGATGCCCGACGGCAACGGCGGGATGAAGTTCACGCTTGTGGGCTATGGCCAGCACCGCGACGGCGTGGAGGTGTACCGGTCGCACGTGCGGGCGCTGGTCCGCAACGAGCCGGGCAATCCGCTGGTGCTGGTGACGAACGCGACGTTCGATCTGGGTGATTTCCAGGTCGATCGCGCGGTCGCGGAGAACCCCAACTTCGCCGCGGCGGACGCGGCGATTCGCGAGGCGCTGCCGGCGGTCAAGAACGGCATCATGGGCGACTACGAGCTTGTGATCTACGCCGGAACGCTTGAAGCTCAGACGCCTCCTGTTCTCGCGCTTTCGTTCGTTGCCAAGACGCATGAGTCGACGATCTCGCCCGGTTTCGGCGCGTGGCGTGTGATCGCGGACGCGGCGACGGGCCGCGTGATCAGCACGGAAAACATGATCTGCAACGCCGACGTGACCGGCCGCGTGCGCGGCATCGCGACGCAGGGCATCAAGTCCGCGGAGTGCAACGAGGAAGCTTCGATCCCGCTCAAGGATCTCCGCGTCACGAGCGGCGCCGCGACGACGTTCACCGACGCGGCCGGCAACTACACGCTGAACCTCGCGAACGGGCCGGCGACGATCTCCGGCAGCCCGCGCGGCATCCACTTCCGCGTCTTCAATCCCAGCGCCGACGCTCCCGCGATCAGCGTGAACGCGACCGCGCCGGGCGCGGCGCCCGACATCGTCCTCAACGCGGCCAACACGTCCGAGATGGCCCGCGCCGAGGTGAACGCGTACCACCACCACGTCGTGGTGCGTGACTTCATCCTCGCGGCTTCGCCGAACTACCCGACGATCTCGACGCAGACCGAATGGCGGATCAACGTCGGCGTGAGCGGGACGTGCAACGCGTTCTACTTCCCCAACGACTCGACGAACTTCTTCAACGCGGGCGGCGGCTGCCCCAACACGGCGTACAACGACATCGTGCACCATGAGTACGGGCACCACCTCGTGAACACGGGCGGTTCGCTCCAGGACCAGTACGGCGAGGGCATGTCGGACGTGATGGGCGTGCTGATCACCGATCAGCCGGTGCTTGCGTTCGGGTTCTTCAACGACTGCAACAACGGTCTGCGTGACGCTCGCACGCTTCGGACTTACCCGTGCAACGGCGGCGTCCACGACTGCGGCATGCTCATCTCCGGCTGCGTGTGGGACACGCGGAACGTGATGGTCTCGGCGGGGATCACGGATTACCGCACGATTCTGGCGCGTCTCGCGGTGAACGCGGTGCCTCTGCACGCGGGCCAGGGCAACATCGCTCCGGACATCACGATCGACTGGCTGACGCTGGACGATACCGACGGCGACATCACCAACGGCACGCCGCACTACGCGGAGATCAACGCCGGCTTCTCGCTCCACAACATGAACGCTCCGCCCCTGACGCTCGCGACCTTCGACTTCCCCGAGGGGCTGCCGACGTCGCTTC
>JBIKTT010000464.1:0-2936 GCA_044347925.1 Phycisphaerales bacterium | reverse complement strand
GATCTCGGCATCCTCGACGATGAACCCTTCGAGGCCGTAATACTGGTCGCGGAAGTCCGCGGTCGCTTTCGCGAGATCGCCGAGCCTGCCGCTGGTACAGATGCTCTCCAGCGCCGGCACCCCCCGGACGCGAGCCGCGAGGAGCGACCACGTCGAGCCGTCCGTTCGCGGGTGGGGCGCGGCCCCGGCCGGACGGAAGGTCTCCGTATCGTGGAGCACGACGGGTTCGGGCTCTCCCCCGCGCTCGAAGCACGGGACGCACGTCAGGACGGTCGCGCCGGCGAAGTGTGAGCGGCTTGCGACCCAGAGCGAGCAAAGGCGCGAATCCCTCAGAAGCCGCTCGCGAACGCCCGCGGCGTCGCGTGCGGCGAGCAGCGACTGGGGCATGACCAGAGCGAACCGACCGCCCGGCCGGCAACGTTCACACGCGAGAAGCAGGAAGGCGGAGGAGAGATCGGCGTAACCCGTGATCGCGCCGCCGGACCATTCGGCGAGTTTGGCCGCTTTGTCGCGGCTGTTCGCGGTTGAGGTCTCAAGCTGGTTGAGGTACGGGGGATTGCCGACGACCACGTCGTAGGCGCTGGTGTCGCGGGCGTCCAGAGCGTCGGCGACCGCGATGCGTTTGCGGTGCGGATTCCATGGCGATCCGGGCTTGCCGACGAACCTCCAGAGCGAGAAGGCCGCCAGTTCCGCGGCCAGCGGATCGATGTCGATGCCGTGGACGCGCGAAGCGGCGGCCGCATGCGTCGAGGTCGCGGCCAGACGCTCGGCGGCGGCGACCAGGAAATTGCCCGAGCCGCACGAGGGGTCAAGGACCGTCGGGAGCGTTCCACGCTCGAGCACGGGCGAGAGGGCGGCGTCCAGCGCGAAGTTCACCAGCTCGCGCGGGGTGTAGAACGATCCGGATTTCTTGCGACCTGTGGACGAGGTCGGGGCGGCAAGGGCGAGCATGGCTTCGTACGCGGTGCCGAGTGCGAAGACGTCGGGCGCGGCGGTGCCCGATGCCCACAAGCGGACGAGAGCGAGGCACCCGCGGAACGCTCTCGCGCCGGGCTGCTTCAGTCCGCGGATGGCGGCGGGGGAGTAAAGCCACGAACCCAGCCCGGGGAGACCAAGCCGCGTCTCGCCACGATCCAGCCCACGAAAGACTTGAACGCACGCTTGCCAGTTGCGATCGGCGGAGAGGATCGCGTGGTCGCGGGCGTAGCGATCCCGGGCTTGGCGGCCGGTCCGCGGCGGGTGCAGGAGCGATTCGCGTTCCATGATCGCGAGGATCGCGAGGCGGAGCACGACGACCATGGCGGGGCGCGACGGCTTGGCCGGCGCGAGGGCTTTGAGCGCCTCGGCGAGCGCGGATGTCAGGCGGACGGTGGGCACGCGAGGGGAGCGTATCAGTGCCGGGGTACACTGCGAGCATGGGTTTCTTTGATTGGCTACGTGGCGGCGGTCGGAAGAGCGTCGGAAAGGGCGGGATCCGGCTGGAATGGTCGGGCTTGACGACGGCACCCTCGGACGGCGATGAACGCGGGGCGGACTGGGCGCGCGTGGAGGCGCTGCTTCAGCGTTTTTTGGCTGAGCCGCCGACGTCGGACGCATTCTTCATCCTCGGCGCCAGCGAGATGACGTACTTGCAGGGCGTGTGGGAGGAGGGGGCGATCCATCTGGAGCATCAGCAGGGCTCGATGGACAGGCACTTTGAGTGCACCCAGCCGGTGGATCGGGGGCTGCTGCTGGATCTCGCCCGGCTGTTCGTCGACAACCCGGCGTCGATCGAGGCGGCGGCTTCGTGGGCTCCGATGGAACTGTGACGGCCGGTCGGGCGACTACCATCGGTCATGCGCACACGGACGAAGAAAGCGGTGATGTGGACTGTGGTCGGGATGGCCCTCGGGCTGGCGATCGGCTGTGAGAGGCCGGCACCGCCGGCTCCCGGCGTTTCGGCCAAGAGGACCGAGCCCGCGGCGGGTCAGCCGCCTGCGGCCGACCCCGGAGCGGCGGCTTCGACACCGGCACCCGGCCCCGCCGGCGCTCCGCCGATGCCCGGCCCCGCGACGCCCGCCAAGGAGGATGTTGCGGATCTGGCGTCGCCGACGTTCATTCTCGGCGGCCTGAAGTTCACCAAGCCCGAAACGTGGTCGCGGGTCGCGCCGTCGAACTCCATGCGGAAAGCCGAGCTTCGGAGCCCGGGCGTGGGCGGCGCGGAGGAGGCGGTCGTGGCTTTCAGCCAGGCCGGCGGCACCGTGCAGTGGAACCTCGACCGCTGGAAGACGCAGGTCACCGGTCCTGATGGCAAGCCCGCCGAAGCGACCATCGAGGTCCGCGAGGTGGGGGGCGTCAAGGTGCACATCTTCTCGTCCAGCGGCGCGTATCAGGACGGCATGCCCGGCGGGCCGAAGACTCCTCGCGAGAAGTGGACCCTCCGTGGCGCGGTGATCGAGACGACGCCGATGCTCACCTTCGCGAAGATGATGGGGCCCGAAGAGTCGATGACCGCGGCCAAGCCGGCGTGGGACGCGATGATCGCCGGGCTCGTCAAAGCCGAGTAAGCCGGGTCCTTTCGTCGCGGCCGCAACGTTTACGGCAGCTTGACCTCGCGCGAGAGCCCCGAGGCCTTCTCCGCCATATAGCGGATCGTCACCGTCGAGCCCGCGGGCGCCGCGACGAAGAAGCGGTACGTCAGCGTCTCACGCGAGCCGATCCCGCTGTTGACGAGGACGCGGCCGGGTTCATGGTCCACGAGGCGAGGTTTGTCGTCGAGCCAGTTGTTCATCCGGCCGGACGCGACGATTTCCCCGCCGGGCACTTCCGCGGTCAGGAGGTCCGGCAGGCCGATGCGTTTGTTCTCCGCGTGCTGCGAACGCGTCGGGATCGCCCGCTGATTGCGGATCTCGATCGTGACCGTGTAAAGGCCTTCCGAGACTTTCGCCGCTTCGGCC
>JBIKTT010000462.1:0-2940 GCA_044347925.1 Phycisphaerales bacterium | reverse complement strand
CGGTGACGGCCAAGGACAACGCGATCCCGGCCAAGTTCTCGCACTCGGTCGTGATCCGTCACAGCGACAAGCGGATCAAGAACGGCTTGTGGGAAGCGACGATCACCGGCGAGATCCTCAACGATGTCCGCCCCGAGACGGCCGAACTCAACCTCGGCACCGTCGCCGTCGGCGAAGCTTTCCAGGGCGAGATCCGCTTGACCAACGCCAAGGGCAAGCCGTTCAAGGTCGCCGGCATCCGCCACGCCCGCACCAAGGGCGGAGCTTTCGAGATTGAAACGTCTCCTGTGGCCAGCGACAAGCCCGAGACGATGATCGTTCGCGTCACGGGGAAAGCCCCTGCTCGCCCCGGCGTGTACGAAGCACGCATGCAGGTCGCGGTGGATATCAAGGGCATGCCCGCGGTGCAGGTGCCCGTCAAGCTGCTGGTCCGTGATCCGATTCAGCCCGCCGGCTCGACTGGGGCTGGTGCGGGCGCTGCACCGGAAACCGTGCCTCAGACGGCTCCGGGCTCGGAAGCCCCCAAGAGCGATTCGCCCAAATAGGAGACCGCCGTGGGAAAGGTGTACGCACAAGCGATCGTGATCGCGCTCATCGGACTCGGGCTGGCTTTCGCCGACCGCGCCCTGCGCCCGACCCCGACGCTCGAGAACAAGCCGGCCGCTCAGACCGGCGGAACGCCCGCGAAGGACCCGACGAAGGATCCGGCCAAGGACCCCGTCAAGGAACCCGCGAAAGAGCCGGTGAAAGAACCCGCCAAGGAGCCCACTCGGGAGCCTTCCGCGCCGGCCAATCCAGCCAGTCCCGCCGGCCCCGTCGCCGTGATTCCCGATCTTGACGTCTCCAAGCTTCCCGTGAAGCTCGAAATCGCGCAGGCCTACACGCTGTACGCGAGCGGCGCGACGTTCATCGACGGGCGCAAGCCCGAGGAGTACGCTGCCGGACGCGTGCAGGGCGCGATCAACCTCCGCAACGTCGACGTTCAGGGCAACAGCGAAGCGTGGAAGGAGTTCTTCCAGAACGCCGACCAGAACGCCGTGCACGTCGTCTACTGCTATGGCAAGGACTGCCACGAAGCAGACCAGTTGCAGGAGACGCTCAAAGCCGTCGGTTTCAAGCAGGCATTCGTCATGACCAGCAGCGTCGAGGAATGGAAAGCCGCCGGGCTTCCGACGGAGTAACCCGTGCTCAAGCCGCTGCACCCCTCCAAACCCGAGTCCGTCCTGCTTCTCGTCATCCGCGTGGCGCTCGGAGCGATGTTCCTGTTCAGCGCGTGGATGAAGCTGTCCCCGGCGAACATCCTCGGGCTGGGCCCGCTGCCCGGCATGCACTTCTTCGCTCAGGCCGTGCGCTCGTTCGAACTGGTTCCCGAAGCGTGGGTGCCGCTGGTGACCTACGCCGTCCCGTGGACCGAGGTGGTGGTTGGGGTCTGCCTGATCCTGGGCATCGCTTCGCGGGCCGCGGGTCTGCTCGGATTCCTGCTGCTCGTCGTCTTCACGGTTGGCGTGGCTTCGGTTCTGATCCGAGGGCTCAACATCACGTGCGGCTGCTTCGGCCGGTTCAAGCTGATCTGCGAAGGTGCGGTTGGACTCTGTAAGGTTGGCGAGAACCTCGTCTTGATGTCCCTCTTCTGGATCATCGCGCGGCGGGGCGGCGGCCGGTTCGGGTATGATAAGGGTTGGTTGGACTAAGGTCTGGGCCCGGGCCCGTCGGCGGCTGGAAGCACGCTCGGGGTCTCCCTATCATCCCTCTCGCACCGTCGCCCGCTCGACGTCCGGATGGACCGGACAGGAGCGGGCCCGAAGCCCAAGACGGAGGCCGGCTTTGCCGGCGGAAGATCCCATGAGCAAGTTTGCCCGATTCGGCCCTGTCGCCAAGCCCCGCATCACCAAGGTCGCCCCCAAGGGCGCCGTGTACGTCGATTGGAAGGACGTCGAGACCCTTCGCCGTCTCATGAGCCCCAACGGCAAGATCATGGGCCGCAAGCGGCTCTCCGCGTCGGCCGCCGAGCAGCGCATGCTCGCCCAGGCGATCAAGCGGGCCCGTTTCATGGCTCTGCTCCCGTTCACCTCTGCGACGGTGTAATCCCCCCCGGCTTCTTCGGCCGGATCTCAAGCAGTGTCCGCCGGGTGTGGCGGGTCCATGGCGAAAAAGAATCTCAATCGCGTTTACGCGCCGGTTCTGGCCAAAGCCAAGCCTGTCGGCGATCGCGCCGAACGGATGAAGCTCGCTATCGATCTGCTTTGGGACCAGTTTTCCATTCCGATTCACCCCGCCGAGGGAGCCGTCGATGACGAGTTCCACCCGACGATCTCATGGATCGGTTTTTACACGAAGGTCGACGGGGCCGACGAGATGATCCTCGGCCCTAGCCGCAACAAGCCCGCCTGCTCGCCGATCGGCCTGCACGGCGTGTGCGGCCGCTGCTGGAAGGAACGCCGCCCGGTCGTGGTGCCGGACGTGGCGACCTTGGGAGCGGACTACATCGCGTGCGATCCGCTCGACAAGAGCGAGCTCTGCGTGCCGCTTCTGGATGATGAGGGGAATTGCTGGGGCGTGCTCGACGCCGACAGCTACCACACCGAGGCTTTTGACGATCGCGATGTGACCGGGATGCGGATGCTTTTGCAGCGTCTTGATCTGACGAGCAAAGCGTCGGGCGACGCCGAGACGCTCTGGCTTTGACGCATGAACACGCGGGCGGTCTATCATCGCGCGTGATCGCACTGGCGCTCGGACTTCTGCAATCTGGCTTGATGTTCGCGGCGTACGGCTCGCCGTCGCTTTGGTTTTTCGCGATCGCGGTGCCGCTGCCCGCGCTGTGGCTTGGAATGTCGGGCGCGGTGAACTGGAAGCGGGCGGGGCTGTTCGCGATCGGTACCGCGCCGTTCTGGGCTTTCAGTCATGCGTTCATCGGTGAGATCACCGCCGCGGGGGTCG
>JBIKTT010000461.1:0-2952 GCA_044347925.1 Phycisphaerales bacterium | reverse complement strand
CGAGTTCATACGCTGACGCTGATTGCCATGGCGCGTTCTTGGCTTCTCGCCGGAGATGTCGATCGGGCGATCGACGGTGCTTTTGTCGCTTTGGCGCACGCCGAGGAACGATTGGCGATCGATCCCGCGGACCCGGCGGCGCAGACCGCGCTCGCGGCGGTCGGGAGTTCCGCGATGCACTGGTTCACGAACGCCGGACGCGTCGAGGTATCCCGGACGTTTGCGGCAAGGATCATCGATAGGCTCGGCTCAAGCACGGTCAGCGACCCGGACGTCGGCTACGCGCTCGCGTCGGCGAGAACGGTCTTGGGATTGCCGCCGAAATGAGCGGGTGGAAGGCGATGCGTGGGCGTCGTGGATGGATTTGCCGCCGACGCGGCTTCGAGATCACACGCACGTTGGACCAACGACGCTTGGATGAACAAAGCGTGGACGGATGAAGCTTGGATGAATGAAGCGTGGAAGAATGAAAAAGACCGGCCCGCCCGCTTGCGCGAACGGGCCGATCGTGTTGGCTCAGCCGACGGCCCCCGCCGGCCCCATCCGAGAGGAGTATCCCGCCGGCCGGACGCCTGGGGTTAGCAGCCAATCTCGAAAGCCAGGACGTACTCGTCGTAGTCGAAGAAGTCGGTGAACTCGTCACCGTTGAAGTCCGCGGTCTTTCCGGGCGGGCAGATGCCGGTCTCAAAGCACGCGACGTACTCGTCGTAGTCGAAGAAGTCCAGGAACTGGTCCCCGTTGAAGTCGGCAGGACAGGTGGGGGCGGCAATCCGGCTGAATGATGCCTGCGGGACAACCTGGTCGACGATTCCGCTCGATGAGACACGCAGTTGGATGCCTCCGCCGTAGCCGCCGTGGTCGGTGTAGTCGACGCGGATGGGATAGATCCCTGGCGACAGCGTCCGCGTGAAGGTGTGGCTCTGACCAAAGTTGCTCCACACGTTGATGACCTCTTCGCCATTGAACCGAACGATCGCGCCGTCGTCGACAAGCAAGGTAAACGTGTACGTTGCCTCGTCGGGCAGTGCGACCGTTCCTTCAAAGCGGAGTTGCCCCGGATCGCCCGCCAGCGGGATGTCGATGTTGGGAAGTTGGAAGCGGTCCATCACATGGAACGTACTCAGGTCCACCGCCGCGTTTGTATACACGTACGGCGTCGTTTCATAGTAATCGACCTCGACCGGGCCGGCCAAAGCGCTGTCGGGCAAGATCTGAAACGGGATCCCGGGGCCTTGCCAGTCCAGCCTCATCACACGCGGGCCTCCAGCATCCTGCAGGCCGTAATCAAGCCGCACCTCATGCACGCCCGCGCTCAACTGCACCGGCTCGGCGATGCTGTACGCGTATCGCTGGAACCGCGAAACCGGGTCGCCGTCGATCCACAACGAGCCCCAAGTGTCGGCCGGGTTGAACCAGAACCGATACACGCCGGTTGTCGGAATCGTGATCTGCCCGACGGACTTTGCGGCCACGTTGTCGATTCGACCGGTCAGTACCGAGATGTCCTGGTTGCCGAACATCTGGAGTGTGGTTCGTTGCGCTGAGAGAAACGGCGTGAGAAGATCGAGTTCGGGCACACCGCGCCCATATCGATTGACCGCGATCCCCGGCAGAGGCGCCGGTGTGCCGGGCAACGGACGAACGGTCACTCCGACGCTGTCGCTGAAGCCCGCGTAGTTCGCGCGAATCGTGGTGTTGCCGGGTCCAGTTGCCGTAATGACACCTTCGGCGTTCACCGTAGCGATGCTCGGATTGTCACTCGTCCAGGTGACCGAGCTCGTGACCTGTTGAGATGGAGAAATGACGTAGCTGGCAACCGCGCTCAACGGCGCCGAATTGAACCCCTCCGCGACGGCGACGTTCGTCTGGGCGATATCAACCCCCGTCACACCGTCGACGACAAGCCGAACGGCACTCGGGAGGTACTGCGCGACGAAGGCCTTGCCACCGCCCAGATCGGTGCCCGTGATGCTGGTGAACTGGCCGCTGACGTTCCCGGCGGTCAGGACATCGAACGTCTGACCGATGGTCGGAGTAAAGCCATTGACGAGGGAGAGAGCGAGGGTGCCGCCTTGCAGGTTCATGAACCCCGCTGCGGAGAGACTGTCGTGCGTGACGCCGGGGGTGTTGCCGCCAATCTGGATTTCAACGCGACCATTCGGGTTGATCGTGCCGCGATCGACCGTCAGTCCACCGATCGGGGAGCCGGGCTGAAGTTTGCCATTGACTGAGAGGCCGCCTTCGATCAAGCCGTGGCCACGGATCGTTGCGGTGTCGCCAACGGGAAGATAGTCGAGGCAGAAGACGGTACCACCTTCGAGCGTCAGAATTCCAGGACGTGCCTCAGCCGCTGAGGAGCCGAGATCGATGCGACCCGTCGCGAAGATGTAGGATCCATCGCCGACGACGATCTCCGCAGGCTTGGATTGGGTGCCGCGAATCGCGATGCCGCCACCCGCCTCGACGAACCCGCCGGAGTTGATGGTGAGCGTGGAACCCTCGTAAACCTCAACCCAATCGGTGGTAAACACCATGGACCCGCCGGTCACGGCCGCGGCCGCCGTGGAGCCGTTACCCGCGTTCATCCAGAGTGAGCCGAGTGTTGCGGTGGCGCCGTTCGTGAGGTCAAACGAACCGCTGGTGTTGCCGTTTCCTCCGATATGAAGGCGGTACGGTGAGACAAACGCGGAGTCTGTACCGCTGACCGTGAGCGATCCCGTGCCTTGGTCGCCGACAAAGGCGTTGTTGCGCACGGTGAACTTTCCTCCCTGATCCACAAGTCCGGTCGAGCCACTGCGGAAGTAGGTCGCCCCGCCCGTATTCGGGTAATCTCCACACACGAGCTCCGAATCGGTCCCTCGAACCAGCACTGACTTGGGAGTTGGCGTCGTGCAACACCCCATGACGAACTGGCTGAGCACCGTCATGTGGGCGCCGTTCAGGACTTGCAGA
>JBIKTT010000460.1:0-2958 GCA_044347925.1 Phycisphaerales bacterium | reverse complement strand
TGGGCCCCAACGGCTCGGGCAAGAGCACGACCATCAAGATGATCCTCGGGCTGCTCCGGCCCTCCTCCGGCCGCATCGCCGTCTTCGGTCGCCCGCCGACCGACGTCGAGACCAAGCGCCGCATCGGATACCTCCCCGAAGAGTCCTACCTCTACCAGTTCCTCAACGCCCGCGAAACCCTCGACTACTACGCCAAGCTCTTCGAGCTCGACCGCCGCACCCGCGAGAAGCGCATCGACGAACTCCTGGACATGGTGGGCCTCACCGGAGCTCAGTTCCGGCCCGTCCGCGAGTACTCCAAGGGCATGCAGCGACGCATCGGCATCGCCCAGGCCCTGATCAACGACCCCGAGTTCCTCATCCTCGACGAGCCGACCACCGGCCTTGACCCGCTCGGCACGCGACAGGTCAAAGACCTCATCATCGAGCTCGGCCGCCGCGGAAAGACCATCCTCCTCTCAAGCCACCTCCTCGCCGACGTCGAGGATTGCGTCTCCCGCATGATCGTGCTCTACGGCGGCCAGAAACGCGAGGAGGGCACCTGCGAGACCCTGCTCGAGCGCCAGGAACGCGTCACGATCGAAGCCGAGCCCCTCGACGACGCCACCATCGCCGAGATCGATGAGGTCATCCGCCGACGCACCCACGGCAACAAGTCCATCCTCAGCGTCACTCGCCCCCGTCAGAAGCTCGAAGAACTCTTCCTCAGCATCGTCGAGCGGGCCCGGGCCCAGCAGGTCCAGACGTCCGGCGCCACCGCCGGCGGACAGACCGCGGCGTTCCTCCGCGCCGACGAAAGCCAAGCCGGCCTGGTTGATCGCCTCGTCCGTGCTTCCAGCGAGCCTTCTCTCGCCGAGACTACGGTCGCCGCCGCTCCGGCCGCGTCCGCCGCGACGGGCCCCGATCGCGGGGTCCTCGAGTCGCTCCTCAAGCCTGTCGAGGAAGCCAAGCCCGCGGCCCAGGCCAAGCTCCCCGTCGAGCCGCCGAAGGATGTCAACCGCTCCGTCATCGATTCGCTCCTCTCGGGCGGCGGTGACGGCGAGCGTCCGAAGGGCGGCGGAGCATGATCGGCGAGTGGTTCGGCAGGATCGACCGGCTTCAGAAGTCGCGCGGGTTCATGATCATCGCGACGATCGTCCTCGTGCTGCTCGGCATCGGCGCGTTCGTCACGATCTGGGTCAACCAGCCCCAGGGCGACGCTGTCAACCCCCTGGCGATCGGCCTCAACCCCGACCTCAAGGTCAACGGGCCCGAGGGCGTCACCCAGGAGGACTACGACCGCATGAAGAGCGAGGTCGAGCGATTCAACAAATCGCTCGAAGCCTTCACCGGAGCCCAGGGCGACCTCACCAGCGTGGCCGTGGGCATCTTCGCGGCCACGGGTGTGCTCGTCGCGGCGGTCTGGCTCGGTATCGGCATGTCGATCCTCGGCTTGGCTTTGGTCGCGGCTCTGATCGTCTGGCCGATGTCTCTCTCGCCGGTCACGAAGGAGTGGGGCCGTCTGCTGGGCGGCATCCTTTCGCTGACGGTCGCATTCACGGTCATCATGCGCGGCGCCTCGCTGCTCCTCTCCCTCCCCGGAGCGATGTTCGCGGTGGCCAAGAACGTGATCGCGGAAGCGACGCGGCTGAAGCTCTCCGTGCTGTTCATCGGCGTCCTGATGTTCGCGCTGGCCGCTCTTCCCAGCCTCCTGGACCCCGAAACCCCGCTCCGCTACCGGGTGCAGAGCTTCCTCCAGTATGCCACCGGCGGCACGTTCTGGATCGTGGCCCTCCTGATCGTCCTCTTCTCCGTTTCGACCGTCGCGACCGAGCAGCGCGACAAGGTGATCTGGCAGACGATGACCAAGCCGATCGCTGCCTGGCAGTACATCCTCGGCAAGTGGATCGGGATCGTCACCCTCGCGGCGGCACTCCTCACGGTTTCCGGCCTTGGGACCTTCCTCTTCGTCGAGTTCCTCCGCAACCAGCCGGCCCACGGCGAGTCGGGTCCGTTCAAAGCCGTCAACGGCGGCATGTCCGAGGATCGTCAGTGGCTTGAGTCCCAGATCCTCACCGCCCGCGTCATGGTCGAGAACGAGAACTTCAACCTCGCCGAGCGCGACCCGCAGGAGTTCGCGGCGATCCTCGACAACTACCTCGAGGAACTGAAGAAGACCAACGCCGCTTTCGATACGCAGGATCCCAGGAACCGCGCCGACGTCGCCATCAGCCTCATCAAGCAGATGGAGACGGTGTACCGCCAGATCGAGCCCATCCCCACGGGCAAGGAGTTCACCTTCAAGGGTCTTGAGACGGCCCGCGATCGGAATCTGCCGCTGATCTTCCGGTTCCGCGTCGACTCGGGAGCCAACTCGCCGGACAAGGTCTTCAAGATCACCTTCGGCATCGAGAATTTCGGGTTCTTCGTGAAGGATGCGCCCCTCGGCCAGTACCAGACGCACATCCTGCCCCCGACGGTCATCCGGGACGACGGCACGGTCGTCATGAGCATCTTCAACGGCGCTCTCTACGGCGACGGCAGCACCGGCCGCGTCAATCCGGAAACGGTCACCTTCCCCAAGAGCGGTCTGATCCTCTCGTACTCGGTTGGAAGCTACAGGGTCAACTTCGTTCGCGTGATGGTCGCGCTGTGGGTCAAGCTCGCGTTTCTCGCGATGGCGGGAATCTTCGCCGGCACCTTCCTGTCCTTCCCCGTCGCGACGCTCGTCTCCTTCGGCATCTTCCTGATGGCGGAGTGGTCGACCTCGATCACCAAGGCTCTCGAGGTCTTCGACGACCGCGACAACCAGAACCAGATCGTGCTTTGGAAGTGGATCGTCGTCCGAGTCGCGGAAGCGACCTCGGGCGCGTTCAAAGCCTACGGGGACCTCCAGCCCACCCAGCGGCTTGTCGACGGCCTGCTTCTGTCGTGGTCCGAGGTGGCGACCGGCCTGACGTTCCTGGCTCTCTTCACGGT
>JBIKTT010000457.1:0-2962 GCA_044347925.1 Phycisphaerales bacterium | reverse complement strand
AAGATCACCGAGTGGCAGGTCCCTGGCGGCTTGGGCGTGCGTCTCGACACGCACGTCGTCCCCGGTTACGTCGTGCCGCCGAACTACGACTCGATGATCGCCAAGCTCATCGTCCACGCTCCGACCCGCGAACAAGCTCTCGACCGCGCCGCCCGCTCGCTCCGCGAGTTCCACGTCGGCCCGATCAAGACGACGATCCCGCTGCACCAGCGCCTCGTCCGCAACGCGGACTTCCGCAAGGGCGGCGTGGATATTCACTATCTCGAGCGCCTGCTCAAGGGGTAATCGAGAAGAGACGAAGTAGAAAGTCGAACGTGCCCCACGCGCCAGCGTGGGGTTTTCTTCAGGTCGAGGGGCTGATCGCGAAGGGCTGACGGCAACGTCCCCGGTGGGGCGGAGTGCACCAGGCTCGCCATTCGGGTTGGTCTACTGATCCACGGTGAAGATCACCCATCGCCCCGCCTTGGCGGCGCGGCGATAGAACTCAGCAGCGTCGTTGAAGTACGCCCATGTGTATCCCTCGTCGTCGTCCGACAGCGGCATCCCGTACTGCTCCGGATCAATCCGCCGGTAGCGACGTTTGAAGTCTTCCTCGGTGATCTCGTCTATCCGGGCTGCGATATCGCGGACTTGTTCCGGCGTCTTCAGGCTGATGTAGTAGTCGCCGCTCGTAACGAGCTGCGTTCCCTCAAGGATCACGTGATTGAACGGGTACTCGCCCGAACCCAGGTCTAGTGAGCCTTGGTTGAAACACCTGTGGATTGCGTCCCACGCTTTATCCGTCTCAGCGGCCCACGGAGAGTCCTCCGCCAATTCGCGTTCTTCGATGACGTTGGACACGTGTTCGACACGATCGTTCTCGTTTTCAAAGGCGAGGAGCGTGTCGACATCCGATTTTTCAAGTGCGAACAAGACGCCTCGACAAGCCATGATCAATCCTCCAATGTCGAAACCACTCTACGTCGCATGTCATCGGTGGGTTGCTTCGCTTTGTCCATGATCGGGCTTCAGTCACGGCGGACGGCATTGGAGGAGATCCGGCCGCTTCCATCGAAGTCGCTCCGACTTCGATGGAAGCACGGCTGACTGAAAGCGATCGAAGTCTCAAAGCCGACTTCGACGGCACGGGGGGCCGGCTTGTGGCTGTGGGTTCGATCGGAGTGGTACGTTGTCAGCCGTCATCTGCTTGGGAGTGGTTTGGTTCTCGAGTGCTTTGTGTTTTGTGATGGCTCGAAGACCGGTCACGGCGATGCCCGCAACTCTCGGCGTCTAGAGCCACCGGGAGCGGAGAGGGCGGGGCGACACGCCCCGGCTCGCGTGGTGGGGGTGGGCCGGGCGTGGTGGTGTGGGGGGCTATCGAAGACCCCTCACCGCCCTTCGGGCACCTCTCCGCGCTGTGAGCGACGGGGAGAGGGAGGGGGGCGACCGCTTGCGCGGTCGTCTCTTTGGGGATGTGCGACGGGAGATCCCGCGTTTTGTGTGTGGTGGGGGCGGGCGTGGTGATTTGGGGGTCCAACGAAGACCCCTCACCGCCCTTCGGGCACCTCTCCCCGTTCAGAGCAACGGGGAGAGGGAGGGGGGCGACCGCTTGCGCGGCCGTCTCTTTTGGATCAAATGCACCCCCTCCGGCCTCGCGGGCTCGGCCACCTCCCCCGCCGGGGGCGGGGGAGGAGTTGCGCGTCATGTCTCTTGTGAGTCTTGCGAGGGAGGTGGCGGCTCGGCGGCATTCGATGAGGGAGCTGGACTCGAACATGGATTTGCTGAGCATCTCGGCTGCGTTTTGCATGTGCATCGAGGCGAGGATGCGGCGGCGTCTTGCGAGGAGCGATTCGTGGGCATCCATCGTCGCGATGACGAGGGGGTCGGCGACGAAGTCGCGGAGCTGAGCTGGAGAGAGTTTGTGCTTGAAGAGGACCATTTCAAGGTCCCCGTGTTCCTCGAGCCAGGTGGCGAGGATCTCTTCGTGCGTGGACATGTGTGCCCCCTTTGTTCCCGCGGAGAGAAGGCGCGGGGAGGGCAGAAGTTTTCGGGAAAGTTGGGGCGCGGGGAGAGATTCGGGCGCGGTGTGCGCACGGGATGCGTGTTGTGTCGGCGGGTTGTTCGGTCGCGGGTTTTGATCCGACCCTTGCAGGGTCGGGTTGTGGGGGCGGGCTCACCGGGGCGTTGCCCCCGGCTCCTTTCCTTCAGCCCTGCGGGCTGTTCGTGGAAGAAGGGTGGGAGATGCCGTCCGCTGTTCAAGGCGTTTGGCCGAGAACTTGGTAACATGAGTTGGTGATTGCTTGCCGCGGCGTCATCGGGTTGCGATGGGGCGTCGAGCAGAAGCTTGCCGGAGACTCAAAGCATGTCTTCCATGACTTGTGCGAAGGTGTTGGTGGGTGTTGCGTGCGTAGTGTCGCTGGTTTCGCTGAACGCTGCGCCAAGGCGAGATCAACCACCCGTCGTTCGCCCTGCGGCGCCCAAGATCGAAGAGGTTTCGATCGCGGATCCTGAAGCCTGGGGTCTGTGTCAGCAGACGCCGATGACGTGCTGGGCGGCGTGCAATCGAATGCTGCTTTCCAAGCTTGATCTGGCCCAGACCGAACAGGAACAAATCCTTCGGATGACGGCGGCGATGCCCACTGGCGGGCTGAACGGAGCCGGAGCAGATTTCGAGAATGCCAAGGTCGCCCTTGGTGGTGAGTACAAGGATGCCAACAAGAAATCGAAGATGGTCATCCCGTACGTTGCGTATAGCCAGGCGTACTACAACAAGGACCGACAGTACTTCGCGAATGCCATTCTCGTCAATTCGCTCAAGAAGGGCATCCCCGCAATCATCGCGACGCCTCGGCACGCGGTGATCGCCTACGGAGCGACGTACTACCAAGAAGGTCCGGTCACGCGGATCGTGAGCCTCAAGTACATCGATCCGCTTTGCAATCCGGCGACTCCGAACAAGCCAACGTTGGGAGAGGTCAGCGGT
>JBIKTT010000458.1:0-2962 GCA_044347925.1 Phycisphaerales bacterium | reverse complement strand
TACATGTTCATGTCGCCGGTCTTCGGCGTGCTCGCCGACCGCATGCACCGCTGGGTCGTGATCGGGATCGGGGTGCTCGCGTGGAGCGTCGCTTCGGGCGCGTCCGGGCTTGCGACGGCGTACTGGTTCCTGCTGCTCATGCGGATCTGCGTTGGCGTGGGCGAGTCCGCCTACGCCCCCATCGCTCCGACGATCATCGCCGACTACTTCCCCGTCTCGCGGCGTGGCGGAGTGATGGCGTGGTTCTACGCGGCGATCCCGGTCGGGAGCGCCCTGGGGTTTGTCATCGGCGGCGCGATGGCAAACTGGTTCACCTGGCACTGGGCGTTCTTCGTCACCGTTCCCCCGGGCATTCTCCTCGGGATCTGGTGCTTCTTCCGGCCCGAGGTCCCGCGCGGGATCTCCGAAGGCGGCCCGGCCGAGACCCCCGCGAGCAAGCACACCTGGCGCGACTACCTCCGCCTCTTCAAGATCAAGTCCTACTTCTACAACGTGGGCGGGATGACCGCGATGACGTTCGCGATCGGCGGGATCTCGGCGTGGGCCGTGGATTACATCGCGACCTATCGCGGGCAGGACAAGGAAACCACCGCGAAGATCTTCGGCGGCGTGGTCGTCGTCTCGGGCCTTCTCGCGACGCTTTCGGGCGGATACCTCGCAGACCGCCTCCGCAAGCGTTTCCCGGGTTCGTACTTCCTCGTCTCCGGCCTGAGCATGCTCGTCGGGTTCCCGCTCTTCCTCGGCGTGCTTTACGCACCCTTCCCGCTCGCGTGGGTCTTCGTCTTCCTCGCGGTCTTCTGTCTGTTCTTCAACACCGGCCCGAGCAACACGATCATCGCCAACGTCGTCCACCCCTCGGTTCGCGCCTCGGCCTACGCCATCTGCATCTTCGTCATCCACATCCTGGGCGACGTCATCAGCCCGCCCATCATCGGGTTCATCACCGACAACACCAAGTCCGCCGAGCACCCCAAGGGCAACATGACCCTCGCGTTCCTCGTCGTCGGCGTGGCGATCCTGGTCGGCGGCGTCTTCTGGCTCCTGGGCGTCAAGCACCTCGAACGCGACACCCGCCTCGCGAGCGCCCGGCTCGACGACCCTCGCCCGGCGGACGCCAAACCCAGCGATCCCGCCGCTTCGGGGCCCGACTCGGGAACGAACTAGAATCGCCACGATGCCGCGAACCCGCTCCCGTCCGTTCCTCCGCCCCGGTTCCACCCGCACCGTCGGGATGCTTGTCGCCGTCGGCGTCGGCCTCGCCGCCGTCGGGCTCGTCGGCTACGTCGCGCTCATGAAGCCGCGGCCCGAGGACACCCCGCGCGGCCCGAGCCGCCCCCCACTCCCCGAAGAACTCACCAAGCTCGCAACCTCCGGCCCGGCGACCGGCGACCAGACCGCCCAGGGTGTCCGGATCGAGCTCGCCGACAAGAAGGACCCGACGCGGATTGCTTCGATCCTCACCGCCAAATCCGTCACGCCCCGCGAAGGTCGCAGCGCCGACGTCGTCGAGCCCGGCGCGATCGTCTTCCTCAAGGATGGCCGCACCCTCCGCATCCGCGCCCAGAACGGGTCCTTCAGCAGCTTCTCCGCCGACCAGTCGCCCGAACGCGGCACCTTCCGCGGCAAGGTCCGGCTTGATGTCTACGCGCCCGGCATCTCGCCGCGCACGACGGAGTGGGACTCGCTCAAGCCGGTCGCTTCGGCTGATTTCGGCGATCTCTTCGACTTTGACCTCACCTTCGGCCGGATCGTGATCCCCCAGGCGTTCGTCATCACGCTCGACGGCTTGGAAGTGCGCGGGACCGACGCCACGCTGGTGCTCGACGAAGCCGCGGCGGCCCTCCGCTCCGCCCGAATCACGAAGGACTTTTCCGCTGTCCGGACGGCTTCCAATGCCAAGCCCGCCGAGCAATCGCCCGCCCCCGCCGGCGAACCTTCCGGCGAATCTGGCGGCACCGGCGTGGAAGCGATCTACCGCGTCGTGATGCCCGCGCCGGTCGACGTGGTCACGGGCGATGCGAAAGCACTGCGCACGCTGAAAGCGGACCGCGGCTTCGCGTTCATCCGCCTGGTCGACAACGCTCTGCGCCCAACGGCGCTCGCGAAGATCGAAACCTCCGCCGCGCCGGCGAAGGACGCGCCCTCGGCCGACGCCCCGGTCTCGACCTCAACCAGCGGCGATGAGCCTTTCGCGCTCACGACCTCCGGGCCGGTAGAGATCAAGCTCGCAACCGACGTGCCCCCCGAGCTTGCGGCCAACGACCTCGCCGTGAGATTCGAAGGCGCTTCCGAGCCGGTGCGATTCGCCGACGCCGGCGCGAAAGCGACCGGCACCTTCCCCGTGGTCGAGTACGCCGCGACCAAGGGTGACCTCACGCTCATCGGCACCGTGCCCGGATCGGTCAGCCTCCGAACCGCTTCCGAAGGCACGCTGGCTTCGCAATGGCTCACCCTCAACCTGCCCACTAAGGTCGGACAAATGCGCGGGCCGGGCGAGCTCGCAGACACGCAGAAGCCCGCCAGCGGCGAGCCGGTCAGACGCTCCGTCGCCTGGACCGAGCAAGCGGACTTCCGCCTCGCCGCGACGGGCAAGCGATCCGCGTGGGAGATCGCGTGGACGCAGCTCGCCGGACAGGTGGCCGGCACCGACGGCAAGGGCATCATCGGCGGCGACACGCTCACCGTCGACTTCGCGCCCTCCTCGCAGCCCACGCGGGCGACGCTCGCCGGCGGCGCGTTCGCCCGCGAGAGCGCCCAGCGGGTCCTGACCGGGAAGTCCATGGACCTGACCTTCCGAACGCTTGAATCCGGCAAGACCGAGCCGAGCTTCCTCACCGCCAAGGGCGTCGTCGAAGCTCGCGACCCCCTGCGGCTCCTGACGACCGACCTCCTCGAAGCCGCGATCGACCGCACCGAGAAGGGCTCGCTTTCCGCGACCGACGTGGTCGCCAAGGGGACCGTC
>JBIKTT010000456.1:0-2971 GCA_044347925.1 Phycisphaerales bacterium | reverse complement strand
GCGGGATCGGGGGGTGTTATTTCACGACACGACCCAATCCGGCCGATCGCAGTCCAAAGCGATGACCGCCACGCCACACGCATCCCGATCGGAAGCCGCTTCGCTTCTGGCACGAGCTTCAGGGCCGATCTCGGCCCCGGTCGTCCCGATTCGAAGCGCCTCTGTGTGGTCCGCGGTTCGCGCGGGTCTGGCAAGCCGGCAGACCCGGGTCCGGATCCTGCTGGCGGGCGTGGTCGTGATGAGCCTGGTCGACCTGGATCTCACGCTCGTCTATGCCCGCACGACGGGCATGGTGGAGCAGAACCCCATCGCGCGGGAGATCATGAGCACGGGTTCAGCGTGGCTTCTGGTCGCGTGGAAACTGTTCACGGTGGCGGTGGCGGTGGGTTTGCTTTACCACGCGCGGCGGCACCGGGCGGGCGAGCTTGGGTCGTGGCTTTGCATCGCGGTGCTCTGCTGGCTGACGGCCCGGTGGCTGAACTACAACGAGGAGCTCCAGCTGCTTCAGTGCGCCGCGACTGCGGAAGCCGTGCGGATGGACCCCAAGTTTGTTCTGATCGAACCCAAGGACTGATTTCGCCGCGGGGCTTCCGCGCATGAAAAACCCCCGGCTCGGGCCGGGGGTTGGATTCAATTCAGGATTCTCGAGGGAAAGTGCTTAGTCCTTGTCGGCAAGGATCGCGGCCTGAGCGGCGGCGAGGCGGGCGATCGGCACGCGGAAGGGCGAGCAGGAGACGTAGTCGAGGCCCGCTTTGTGGAAGAAGTGGACGCTCTTGGGATCGCCGCCGTGCTCACCGCAGACGCCGACCTTGAGGTCGCTCTTGACGGAGCGGCCGTTGGCGGTGGCC
Organism: Phycisphaerales bacterium; assembly: GCA_044347925.1. Taxonomy (GTDB): domain Bacteria; phylum Planctomycetota; class Phycisphaerae; order Phycisphaerales; family UBA1924; genus UBA2396. The sequence goes on along the minus strand of JBIKTT010000456.1, from coordinate 2,123 downwards.
ATCTCGACGAGCTGGCCGACGCCGGTCTGGTCGATCGACTGGAAGGGGTCGACGGCGAGGATGTCCTTCGCGAGGTAGTCGGGGAGGAAGGTGTTGATGTCGTCGCGGCTGAAGCCGAAGGTCATCTGGGTGAGGTCGTTGGTGCCGAAGGAGAAGAAGTCGGCGGCTTCGGCGATCTCCGCGGCCGTGAGGGCGGCGCGGGGAATCTCGATCATGGTGCCGATCTTGACGTCCAGGCGCGGCTTGTAGTCCTCGTCGGCCTTGACCTTGGCGATGGTGGCCTCGGTGAGCTCGCGGAGGTAGGTGAGTTCCTTCTTGGTGCCGACGAGCGGGATCATGATCTCGGGCATGGCCTTGATGTTGCTTCGGAGGCACTCGATCGTGGCTTCGACGATCGCGCGAACCTGCATTTCAAGGATTTCGGGGTAGGTGACGCAGAGGCGGCAGCCGCGGTGGCCGAGCATCGGGTTGGCTTCGTGGAGAGCCGCGACGCGCTGCTTGACCTTGTCGAGGGTGACGCCCATGGACTTGGCGAGCTCGGCCTGCTGCTTGTCGTCGTGCGGGACGAACTCGTGGAGGGGCGGGTCGATGAGGCGGATGGTGACGGGGAAGCCCTTCATGGCTTTGAAGATCCCGACGAAGTCGTCGCGCTGGTACGGCAGGAGCTTGTTGAGCGCCTTGACGCGGGCTTCGACGGATTCGGAGAGGATCATCTCGCGCATCGCCTTGATGCGGTCGCCCTCGAAGAACATGTGCTCGGTGCGGGTGAGGCCGATGCCTTCGGCGCCGAAGTCACGGGCGCGCTGGGCGTCGTTGGGGGTATCCGCGTTGGTGCGGATGGACATGGTGCGGTACTTGTCGGCCCAGCGCATGACCTGCGTGAAGTCGCTGGACATCTTGGGCTCGACGGTCGGGATCGTGCCGGAGAAGACCTCGCCGGTCGAGCCGTCGATGGAAACCGTGTCGTTCTTGCCGAAGACGCGGCCGCCGACGGTCATCTGGCCCTTGGCGGCGTCGATGGTGATCTCGCCCGCGCCGACGACGCAGCACTTGCCCCAGCCGCGAGCGACGACCGCCGCGTGGCTGGTCATGCCGCCGGTGGAGGTCAGGATGCCGGCGGCGAGGTGCATGCCCTCGACGTCCTCGGGGCTGGTTTCCTTGCGGACCAGGAGGACCTTCTCACCCGCGTGGGCGCGCTTCACCGCGTCGTCCGCGGTGAACGCGAGCTTGCCGACCGCGCCGCCCGGCGAAGCCGGAAGGCCCTTGGCGAGCAGATCGCCGTTGGCGGTCGCGACCTTCTTCTTGGTCTGGTCGAAGCTGGGAAGGAGCAGCTGGGTGAGGTCGCCCGCCGGGATGCGGAGGATCGCCTGCTTCTCGTCGATGAGGCGTTCCTTGACCATGTCGCAGGCGATCTTGACGGCGGCGGCGCCGGTGCGCTTGCCGGTGCGCGTCTGGAGCATGTAGAGGACGCCGCGCTCGATCGTGAACTCGATGTCCTGCATTTCCTTGTAGTGCTTCTCGAGCTTGTTCTTGATCTCGAGGAGCTGGTTGTAGACCTTCTTGTTCCACTTGGTCATCTGCTCGACGGGCTGGGGGGTGCGGATGCCCGCGACCACGTCCTCGCCCTGAGCGTTGATGAGGAACTCGCCGTAGAACTCGTTGGTGCCGTTGGAGGGGTCACGCGTGAACGCGACGCCGGTGCCGGAATCCTCGCCCATGTTGCCGAACACCATCGCCTGGATGTTGACGGCGGTGCCGGTGAGGCCGGAGATGCCCTGGATGCGGCGGTAGGTCAGCGAGCGCTCGCCGTTCCAGCTCTTGAACACGGCTTCGATCGCCAGCTCGAGCTGCTTGAACGGGTTCTGGGGGAAGTCTTCGCCGACGTACTTCCGGTAGACCTTCTTGTACTCCTCGCAGAGCTCGACGATGCCGGCTTCGGGAACGTCGGTGTCGATGGAAGCCTTGTACTTGGTCTTGATGCGGTCGAAAGCCTGCTCGAAGTGGTGGTGGTCGCAGCCCATGACGACGTCGCCGAACATGTTGATGAGGCGGCGGTAAGCGTCAAACGCGAAGCGCTTGTTGCCGGTGGACTCGGCGAGACCCTCGACGGCCTGATCGGTCAG
>JBIKTT010000455.1:0-2973 GCA_044347925.1 Phycisphaerales bacterium | reverse complement strand
GCCCCGCCCGATCCGCCGCCGCATTGACCAGCGGGAAGACCCGGAAGGTGTTCGCCGCGCTCGCCACCTCAACGTCGAGTTGCGCGACCATCTCGCGGACCACCGCGATGTTCCCCGTCGATCCCACCACGATGAGCGCGTTCAGCGTCGGGTCCGACGTGATGACCAGCCCGTTCAGCGGCGCGAAGAGGTCCGCTTGCACCTGGTTCTCCGGCTTGGTCGGGTCCTTGCCGGCAAGCGACATGCGAAGGCGTCCGTACTGCTTCTGCAGGCCCGCCGCTTCCGGCGTCGTCGCCAGGCCGCGCACAAGCACCTCGCTCAGTCGGTCCGCGATCGCCGCCGCGTCACCGTGCTTGATCGCGATGATCGTCGGCTCGATCCAGTTGCTCATTCGGTCCGAATCAAGATCCTTGACGAGCACCTCGACCAGCGCGACCGCTTCCTCTCGTCCCGCGACCACGATCGTGTTCGTCCGCTCATCGAGGGCGACGGCAATATCGCCGCTCAACGCCTGCCCCGTCGCCGTCACCGGCTCGCCGCGACGCGTCGTCCCCGGCAGGCGAGCGAGCTGCTCGCCCTGCTGGAAAAGCTGATCCACGACGACCTTGATCCGCGCCGCCTGCGCGTTCTGGAGCGGGAAGATCCGCACGATCACGCTCTCGCCAAGCGGCAGGCTGTCCATCAGCTCGACCACGGGCGCCAGAGCTTCCACGTTCGCTTGTGTGCTCCCGATGATCACCGAGTTGCTCTCGTTGTCCGCGATCAGGCGGATCGGCTTGGAAAGATCCACATCCAGATCCTTCTGTCCAAGCCCCGTCCGGGTCAGCTTGAACCGCCGGAGCTGCTCCGCCAGCGCCCCCGCGGGCCCGGCGGGGTTCGCCGTCTTGGTCTGGTTCAGCATGCTCGTGAGCGTCGTGACGAGGTTTCCCGCGCCAGCTTTCTTCAGCCGCACGATCTGGACCACTTCGCCCGCTTCCGCCGGCGCGGTATCGAGCGCCTTCACAAGCTCGATGATCGCCGGCGCATCCCCGGGGCTCGCCAGGATCGCCAGAGCCGACCGCGTCACCATCGGAACGATCGTGACCGGCTCGGTCACCACGCCCGGCTTGTCCGCGGCTTGCGCCTGCGTGAGGCCCATGTCCGTCAGCATCTTCTCCATCGCCGAGGGCGCGATGTTCCTCACCTCAACCACGAGCACGCTCTGGCCGAGCTTGTTCGCGCCGGGCACCGCCGTCTGACCGAAGGCGTTGACGTCAAGCTCGCGGATCGTCTTCTCGATCTCGAGCTTCAGCCGCTCGCTGCACGCGATCACCAGCGCGTTGCTCCCACGGTCCACCTCGACGCCGATTGTCTCGCCAAGCTGCGACGCGATCGGTGCGAACGTCCGCTGAAGCGTCGGCGCCAGCCGCGCCGCGGGCACATTCACGAGCTTGTAGACGTGCGGCAGCACCCGTCCCGCGTCCACCGCAGTCTGCAAGCTGTCCGCGAGCGCCTTGATCTGCGCGAACTTGTCTTCCGGAGCCCGCACGATGAGCGCTCCCGCCGTGTCGTCCCCGACGATCAGCACACCGCGCACGCGATTGTCCCGATCGTTCTGCCCGTCATTCAGGAAGAGCTGCCGGATCTGCCCCGCGATCACGCTCGGCTTGCCGGCTTTCAGCGGCACCACCCGGATGTCGTTGATGTTCGCCAGCGCCGGCACGTCAAGCTGCTTGACCAGCGCCTGAATTCGCTCGAGCATCTTCGCGCCCGCGAACACCACCAGGCTGTTCGTCTGGGCTTCCGCCGACACCGTCGGGATGTCCTTCGCGTCAATCAGCACGCTCGGAGACGCGAAATCCTCGCGTTCGCGCGAACGTTGCCCGCGTGCTTCCCGCTCGGCGCGGATCCGCTCTCGCTCGAACTCGGCCTGGAGCGGCGCCCGCAGACCTTCGTTGATCGCCCGAGCCACCGACACCGCGTCCGCGTGCTGGAGCGCGATCACCGTGCTCTGCTGCGCCGTGTCGTACTCCTTGGTGTCGAGCTTCTTCAAAAGCCCGCGGATCCCTTCCCACTGCGTCTCTTCCGCCGAGATCACCAGCGAGTTGCTCGCCGGGTCGGGGATGATCGTCACGTTCTTCGCCGCGGGCGTCGCGTCAAACGCGTACCGCCCGTAGAAGTTTTCGAGCGCCTTGGCGGTCTGCTCCGCTTTCGCGTACTCGAGCTTGATGAAGTCCATCTTCCGCGGCCTCGTGGGCGGGACGTCCAGCGACGCGATCATCTTCTCGACCTCGGGCATGGCGTCCGCCGAAGCCGAGATCATCAGCGTGTTGCTCGCCCGGTCATAGTCCACGCTCGCCGTCGGCTCGCCGTCGCCCCGCGGCCGCGCCGAGAGCATCTGCCTCAGCGTGTACGACAGATCGTCGCTGCTCGTGTGCTCCAGCGGGAACCGACGGAAGACCGTTAGGGCCTTGGGCTTCTCCGTGTCCAGCTTTCCGATCTGTTCGACCGCGAGCTTGATCGCTTCGGGCGACCCCGTCAGCATCAGGCTGTTGCTCCGCGGCACCGCCGTGATCCCGATCTTGATGTTCTGCGGCAGGGCCGTCTTGAGCGCCGTCGCGACCTCCTGAGCCCGGGCCGCGGAGAGGGTTACGGTCTGAATGTTCGCCTGCTCGGGCTTGGGAGCCGCGTCAAGCTGCCGCACCAGCGCCGCGATCTGCTCGAACTGAACGATCGGTGCCGACACGAGGATCGAGTTCTGAGTCGCTTGCGGCGTGATCACCACCCGCTCTTCCTCGTTGCCGGCCTTGGGGAACATCGAGCGGAGCGTGTTGCTTGCTTCGCTCGCCGTGGTGTTCTGAAGCACGTAGATCTCGGTCTTGCGGTCCTTCCCGAGAATGTCCGCGTCGATCTGCGTCACAAGCTCCTTGATCGTCGCCAAGTTCGCCGCATCCGCCGACACGATCAGCACGTTCCCGTCCGGCGAACCCATCA
>JBIKTT010000025.1:0-10494 GCA_044347925.1 Phycisphaerales bacterium | reverse complement strand
CAACCCCTCCGCCGAACTCGTCGCCAAGCACCTGGGCGACCGGCTGGCCGAATCCCTCAACCCCGCCCTCGCCCCCGCCGCATGGGTCGCGAGCGTCCGCGTCACCGAAGCCGTTCGCTGCCGCGCCACGTACCACCTCAGGAGGCCCTTGTGACCTCTGCGTCCTCACTCCCGCCCAACAACCCGCCGAGCGGCTCCGCGGGCACCCCCGGCTCCGCCCAGCCCCGTTCGAGCGACAAGCCCCTTCGGCTCGCCCGGCCCGACGGACGCAACACGCCCGGTCGCGTCATCGTCGATGACGACGCCCGACTCTTCAACCGCGACGTCTCCTGGCTTGAGTTCAACCGCCGCGTCCTCGCGCAGGCGTCCGACCACCGCACGCCCCTCCTCGAGCGCGTGAAGTTCCTCGCGATCTTCACCACCAACCTCGACGAGTTCTTCATGAAGCGCGTCGGCCTGCTCAAGCGCTGGGCCCAGATGGGCGCCGCTTTCCCCGCTTCCCCAGACGGCCTCTCGCCGCGCCAGCAGCTCGCCGCGATCCGCGGCATGGTCATCAACCTCCAGGCTCAGCAGGTCGCGCTCTACCGCAACGAGATCCTCCCCGCCCTCGCCGCAGAGGACATCCACGTCCTGCGCCTCCGCGATCTCTCCCCGCGTGATCAAGCCGCCGTCTACGAGTGGTACCGCACCCACGTCTTCGCCAGCCTCACGCCGCTCAGCGTCGACCCAAGCCACCGCTTCCCCTTCATCTCCAACCTCTCCGACAACCTCGGCATCATGGTCCGACCCCCCGCGGCCGTCAAAAACGTCCCCGGCCTGGATCCCGACGAACTCCAGTTCGCCCGCGTCAAAATCCCGCCCGCGATGAAGCGGTTTGTCGCCGTCCCCGGCTACGGCAAGAACTCCCGCCGCGTGCACCGCTTCGTCTACCTCCACGACGTCATCCGCCAGCACCTCGATGAGCTCTTCCCCGGCGTGGACATCCGCGAGCGCGCCGTCTTCCGCGTCACCCGCTCCGCCGGCGTCCAGCGCGACGAGATCGAGGGCGACAACCTCCTCGAATCCGTCGAGCTCGACCTCAAGCAGCGCCGCTTCGCCCGCGTCGTCCGCCTCGAGATCGAGCCCGATGTCTCCTCCGACCTCTCGAACTACCTGCTCGACAAGCTCAGCCTCGACACGCAGGACATGTACGAGCACCCCGCCGACGAATACGACAGCCTCTTTGAGATCTACGACATCGACCGCCCCGACCTCAAGGAGCCGCGCTGGCGCCCCGTCACCCCGCGCCGCCTCACCGATCCCAAAGCCAACATCTTCGCCGCCATCCGCAAGCAGGACATCCTCGTCCATCACCCCTACGAAAGCTTCAACGACTCCGTCGTCCGCTTCATCTCTTCCGCCGCCGTCGACCCCGACGTCGTCACCATCAAGCAGACCCTCTACCGCACCAGCCCCGACTCACCCTTCGTCCAGTCCATGATCCGCGCCGCCGAAGCCGGCAAGCAGGTCGCCTGCCTCGTCGAGCTCCGCGCCCGCTTCGACGAAGACAAAAACGTCCGCTTCGCCCGCATGCTCGAGAAAGCCGGCGTCCACGTCGCGTACGGCGTCATGGGCCTCAAGACCCACTGCAAGGTCGCTCTCGTCGTCCGCCGCGAGCCCCGCGGCCTCCGAAGCTACGCCCACATCGGCACCGGCAACTACAACCCCAAGACCGCCGGCCTCTACACCGACCTTGGCCTCCTCACCTGCGACCCCGACATCACCGCCGACGCCGTCACCCTCTTCAACTCCCTCACCGGCGTCGCCGTCCCGCAGGAGTACGAACACCTCCTCGTCGCCCCCTTCAACATGCGCGACCGCTTCGTCTCCATGATCGAACGCGAGATCGCCCACGCCAAAGCCGGCCGCCCGGCTCGCATCATCGCCAAGATCAACTCCATGGAGGACCGCGACGTCACCGAAAAGCTCTACGAAGCCAGCCGGGCCGGCGTCCAGGTTGACCTCATCGTCCGCGGCTTCTGCTGCTTGCGCCCGGGCGTCCCCGGCCTCTCGGAGAACATCCGCGTCGTCTCCGTCGTCGGCCGCTTCCTCGAACACTCGCGCGTCTTCCACTTCTCCGCCGGGCGGGAGGACCCGCTCGACGGTGAGTGGTACATCGGGTCCGCCGACTGGATGTACCGCAACCTCAGCAACCGCGTGGAGTGCGCCGTGCCGGTCCGCGACACCGACGCCCGCCGCCGCTTGCTGCAACTCTTCGAGGTCATGCTCGCCGACCACCGCCACGCGTGGGACCTCGGCCGCGACGGGTACTACACCCCCCGCACGATCCTCGAAGACGCCCCGACCGACTCCCCCGAGCGTCTGGGCACCTTTACCTCCCTGATGCGCGACATCTCCAAGCCGGCCCGGTAAAGCCCCCGCGAGCCGGGGCGTGTCGCCCCGCCGCTTTGCCTTTCCTTGGTTCCCTCCGCCCCCGCGCCGGAAGTGTGGTACCGTCCCCGCATCATGCTCCACCTCCTCGCCGAAGCCGCTCCTGCGACGTCGCCCCTCTGGTCGGTCGACTCACTCGTCTCCCTCCTCACCCTCACGATCCTCGAGATCGTCTTGGGCATCGACAACATCGTCTTCATCGCCATCCTCTGTGCCCGCCTCCCCGAGAACCAGCGAGCCAAAGCACGCCGCCTGGGCCTCGTCATGGCCCTCGTCACCCGCGTCGCTTTCGTCTGCCTCGTCGTCTACATCATGAAGCTCGCCAAGGTCGAGCTCTTCACCATCGGCTTCCTCACCGAGGTCACCCACTCCGTCGACGGCGACAAACGCGGCCCCATGGTCATCACCGGCAAGGACGTCATCCTCATCCTCGGCGGGCTCTTCCTCCTCTGGAAAGCCGTCCACGAGATCCACGGCAAGATCGAGGGCCCCAAGGAAATCGACCCCTCCGCCAAAAAGAAAGCCGTCTCCTTCAACGGCATCATCACCCAGATCCTCCTCATCGACGTCGTCTTCTCGATCGATAGCGTCATCACCGCCGTCGGCATGGCCCAGCACATCCCCATCATGGTCGCCGCCGTCATCATCTCCGTCGGCATCATGATGCTCGCCGCGGGCCCCATCTCCGCCTTCATCGACCGCCACCCGACCATGAAGATCCTGGCTCTCTCCTTCCTCATGCTCATCGGCTTCCTCCTCGTCGCCGAAGGCTTCGGACAGCACATCCCCAAGGGCTACATCTACTTCGCCATGACCTTCTCCCTGCTGGTTGAGATCGTCAACATCAAGATCCGGGCCCGTCCCCTCCTCAAACCCGTCGAAGCCGACTCCGCCCCGCTCGTGCCCCCCGCGAGCCAATAATCCCCCATGCCCACGTACGTGTACGAAATCCTGACCGCCAAGGGCGAACCCACCGGCGAGACCTTCGAGATCACCCAGTCCATCAAGGACGACGCTCTCACCAAACACCCCGAAACCGGCAAGCCCGTCCGCCGGGCCATCGTCGCCGCCCATATCGCCGGCAAATGGTCCCCCATCAAGGGCAAAAACACCCTTTCGAACAAGAACCTCGAACGCATGGGGTTCACCAAGTACGAACGCAAGGGCAACGGCTACATGGAACGCGTCGCCGGAAAGGAGGGCCCCCAGACCCTCCGCGCCGACGATTGACGAGCCCGCAGCGCCAGCAAGGGGTGACGCAAAGGGCGCCAAGAACATCCAAACACGCCCGGTTGTCGAACTCCGATCCGATGCCCGTGCGAGGAGTGGTGGGGGAGTCAGGGAATTCAAATGTCAAAGACCGCAACCCCGCGTCGGCGGGCCGTGGAGATCCTGCCCGTGGCGAAAGCACCCGTCAAGTCCGCTTCCAAACAGCCCGCGAAGAAGCCCGCCGCGGCTTCCTCCGCTCCGGCTTCCATGCCCGACGTCCAGTCCAACGCCGACACCCGCAACATCGCGATCGACCGCGTCGGCGTCAAGGAAGTCACCTACCCCATCCGACTCCGCAACAAAGCCGGCGGTGAACAGACCACCGTCGCCAAGATCAACATGTACGTCAGCCTGCCCCACACCAAAAAGGGCACGCACATGTCCCGCTTCCTCGACGTCCTCAACGAGGAAACCGCCGAGCCCATCACCCCCGAACGCATCCCCGCGATCACCCGCGCCATCCGCGACCGCCTCGAAGCCAACGACGCTCACTTCGAGTGCGAGTTCACCTACTTCATCAAGAAGCAAGCCCCCGTCACCAAGCGCGTCGGTCTCATGGACTACCGCGTCCGCTTTGAGTGCTCCTCCAACGCCAAGGACGACTTCATCCTCGGCGTCAGCGCCCCCGCGACCTCCCTCTGCCCCTGCAGCAAGGAGATCTCCGACTACGGAGCCCACAACCAGCGCTGCCAGATCGAAGCCCGCGTCCGCTTCGACGGCATGCTCTGGATCGAAGACCTCGTCACGATGCTCGAAAGCGCCGCGAGCACCCAGGTCTTCGCCATCCTCAAACGCCCCGACGAGAAGTGGGTCACCGAGCGTGCTTTCGAGAACCCCAAGTTCGTCGAAGACATCGTCCGCGACCTGGCCGTCACGCTCAACAACGAGCCCCGCATCACCTGGTACCAGATCAACTCCGAAAACTTCGAGAGCATCCACAACCACAACGCCTACGCACAGATCACCAGAGACAAGAAAGACCTTCAGAGCCCGAAGCGCAAGCGAGGGTGATGGACGCTCTGCCCAGGCGTCCGCCGGAAACAACACGCTGAAGTCTCGATCGAAAAACAAATCGGGCCCCGAGAGATCGGGGCCCGGCTTCGTTTCTGACTTGTCACCTTTCACATTTGAGATTTGAGATTTGAGATTCAAGATCCGAGATCCGAAGCCCAGTCCCCCATCACCCCATCGCCTCGATCCCCGCGATCGTCTTTCGAAGGTCCTGCCTGACGATTCCCACGACTGTGTCCTTCTGCCATTCGTGATCGGGAAACGTGGCTCTCGCGCGGACATCCGCGCCGAGCAATTCCGGCCAGGGCGAGGGATTGAGCTCTTCGACCCGAAGCAGCGAAGTCCGCAAGCGAGCACGTTCCGCGGGAGCGTTTCGCACCGCTACGTCAAACACCCGGACCGCCGAGCACGCGGACTGCAGGAACATCGCGCCCTTCAGCACCCAGATCGACTCGCTCCGACCTAGTGCGTGCCGGGCGAGACCGACCATGGCTTCGATCCGCTCCACGCAGGCGCCGTCGCGACCAAGCTCATGCTGATACGAAGCGTCCGCACGCAACGCCCGCAGACAGTCGTGGCAGCCGATGATGGCGTCCAAGCTCCACGTCTCGAGTTCCTCCGGCGAGACCGGAAAGAGCGGCGCCGGGCCTCGCGATAGCGCGAGCATCGAGGCGAACACCGGCCCCAACCCGTCAAGCCCCGCTCGCGTTCGCCGACCCCATCTTGCGCGGAAGAACCGGACCAGCCCCGGATCGCAGGTCAGCTGAATCTCCCGCGGATCAACAGCGATCACGAGATTCCGCACCGCGCCCAGCCGCTTGGCCAGATCCCACCACGTCGCGCGGTCAGCGTCGCTCATCGCCGCCTCCAAAGAAAGCGGGCCCCGTCCAAACGGGGCCCACGGTTCATTGCCTTCAATGTCCTGTTTGAAATTTCAGATCTGAAATCTCAAATCTCAAATCTCAAAGCCACTCAGTTCAGCAGGATCGCCGCGAAGGTGTCGCGGGTCGTCGTCGGCTTGGGCATGTTGGGGTTGACCCCCGCAGCTTCGGCCAGCGCCGCTTCGACTTCTTCGGGCTTCTTCGTGCCGAGGAAGCTCGACTCCAGCACGAGGCGGATCTTTTCCATGGCCTTGTTCTGGATCTGGCGGACGCGTTCCTTCGTGACGCCGATGATCTGCCCGACCTGCTCGAGGGTCATGGGCTTTTCCTGCTCGCCGCTCTCGAGACCGAAACGGTGCTCGATCACGGTCCGCTCGACGTCCGTCAGCTCGGCCCGGTTCTCGAGCACGATCTGCTTGACCGCTTCCGCGGCGTCCTTCTCAAACGTCGACCGCTTGGTCTCGAGGAAGTTGGACTTCTCGAGCTTGGGGTCGAAATCGGTGGGGAAGCGCTGGCGGTACTTGCTGAGCTTCATGCCCTGGCGGCTGAAAGCCTTCAGGATCGCTCGGCAGGCGTAGGTCGAGAACTTGTACCCGCGGCCGGCGTCGAACTTGTCGACGGCGCGGAGCAGAGCCATGTTGCCCTCGCTGACCAGGTCCGCGAAGTCCACCTCGCTCATGCGGGTGCGCTTGGCCATCGCCAGGACGAGCGCGAGGTTCGTCTCGGCGATCTGCACGCGGATCCGGTCGGCGATGCGGTGCCACCGCAGGATTTCCAAAGCCTCTTCAGGCGTCGGCTTCTTGCTGGGCGAAGCCCAGACATCCTGCTGGATCTTCCACACGCGGTATCGCGCGTAGTTGAACTTGTGGAAAAGCACCTTCTCCTGCTTGCCGGAGAGGATGACCTGCTGGGCGCTCTTGACCGTCCGGTTCCGCGTCGTGCTGGACAGATCGTCCATCACGGGGTGGTACCACGAGGTGTCCGGAAGCGGGACCGCATCCACGCGTTCGTAGATGTTCTTGTCCGCTTCCTCCTCGTAGAACTCCGGGCTGTCGATGAAATCCTGCTCGCAGGCCATGATCTGGCTCAAAAGCCGCTCATCGTCCGCGCTCAGGACCACAACCGCCGCTTTGTCCTTGCCCTTTCCTGCCGGAGTGATGGTCGTCTGCGTCCGACGCCGACGGCGCACCTGCTCCAGAGGACTGACTGTTCGTTTCGTGACTTCTCGCATGGCTTCATGCCTCAAATGTGGACCGGACCAAGTCGTCCCTGAGCCGGATCTCAGATCCGCGAACCCAGGCCGCTGTTCTCCCCACCACCAAACACCGGCTCAACACCGACGCTTTCGGCTCCCCCTCATCATGAGGGGCCCAGAGCCCGCCAAGGTTCACCACAAACCGAGGCGACGACCAACTTCCTTCATCGAATCCCAAACTCTTACGAACCCGGGGTTCGAATCCGGCCCCCGAACCTGAGTTCGCAGACCAGAACGTTCCGATTCAAACCATCCGCGTTTCGGCCCTTCGGCCGACCGGATCGTGCCACCACCGCGCTCTCTCTCGGACGGTCCATCGTCCCCGCTTCCACCCGCCCGGCTCCGCATCCTGCGTCGCCTCTGCAGTCCGCTCCCACCCGCTCCCGCCCCATCCTGCCCGCCGGCTCTCGCTTGACCGTCACGTCCGAGAACACCGTACGCCACCCAACCGAAGCGACCAACTCCGCTGTCATTCTACGACTTTCAGAGCCGGAGGTTCCGGTTCTTTAGAACCATTTGAACATACGGTTCAAGTTTCGAGACCATCGTCAGAATGTCGAGCGACCAACATGACCACCGGCACGAACCTGATAGGTTCGCGTTCGGCTCCAGACGTCTCTTCTTCAACGGCCCACGAATTTGCCGATGCCCACAAAAGCCGTACGACGGTTCGCCCCGACCGTCGTCATCACCTGGAACCCCACCATACCAGAAAAACCCGCCCATGCCAACCCAGAGATCACATTTTCCACACAGGATCTGCACGTGTGGAAAAACTCGGGTGAACACCCCACTCGCTGCCGGCTCTTCGGACCTCCTTCCCCGGGCCTTCCGCCCGCGGAGTACCGTTGAGTCCCACCCCACTCCGAAAGGAACCCACATGCCCATGACCCTTCCCAATCTCCCCTACGCCCATAACGCGCTCGAGCCGCACATCGACGCCAAGACCATGGAGATCCACCATGGCAAGCACCACAACGCCTACGTGACCAACGGCAACAAAGCCCTCGAAGGCACCAAGTTCGCCGACATGGACCCCGTCGCGATCATCAAGGCTCTCGCCGACGTCCCCGACGACAAACGAGGCCCCGTCCGCAACAACGTCGGCGGCCACGTCAACCACTCGATGTTCTGGGAGCTGATGGCTGCTCCCGGCCAAGGTGGGGGCAAGGGCGGCGGCGGTGAGCCCACCGGGGCTCTGAAAGCCGCGATCGACAAGTCCTTCGGCGACTTTGCTCGCTTCAAGGAAGAGTTCGCCAAAGCCTGCGCCGGCCGCTTCGGCTCCGGCTGGGCTTGGCTCGTCGTCCACAACGGCGCGGTCTCCATCTGTTCAACTCCCAACCAGGACAATCCTCTCATGGGCAAAGCCATCGCCGGCTGCGAAGGCACGCCCATCCTCGGCTGCGACGTCTGGGAACACGCGTACTACCTGAACTACCAGAACCGCCGCCCCGACTACGTGACCGCGTGGTGGAACGTCGTGAACTGGTCCAAGGTCGCCGAGAACTACGCGAAAGCCGGCGGGAAGTAACGCCGGGAGAAGTAAGGCCGAGAACGGGCCGGCAGAATCCACGACCGAACGAGACGACCGCGCAAGCGGTAGTTTCTCTTTTCGCTCGATGCAGGTGCGATCAGCGCCGCTGACGCCGCATGACGACGAGGCCGCCCACGGCGAGCAGAGCCACGGTCCCCGGCGAGGGCACATCCTCCGCTCCGGTGGTCCCGCGTGTTTCGGGGGTGGCGGGCGCATCGCGGAGCGGACGCGCCGAGGGCCCGGCTTGGCCGAGGTCTTCCGGCAACTGACTCGACAAGCCGCGGGGCGGCTGAGCCTGCGTCTCTCCTGGCGCAGGCCCAACCGCCGCCATCGCGACACCCACCGCGCACACGATCCCCCCCGTCAACACACCCGAACGCATGATCTCCCTCTCTCCATGACTCGAAAGACGCACACCATCGTTCCCGACAGTGCGAGTTTGTCCACTCAGAGAGCGTCAAGATCCCGCGAGAAGCGCGATGAAAATGGAGCCGTAACGCTTGCAGGACGTTCAGTCGGCCTCCGGCTTGTCCATCTTGACAACGCGGCCACTCTCCAGTTCGGGGGGACGTCGCGTTGCCTCGCTTCGTCGCGTGGAAGTGTTGGGCGATACCTGACGAGATCTTTGCACCCAAGCAGAAGAGCCCTTCGCGAGAAGGGCTCTTGGATCACATGGATTCGGTCGAGGATTTACAGATTCTCATCTTCATCGTCGTCTTCCTTGCGCTCGAAGGGCGGGTCTTCGGCTCGGCGGATGGGTTCTTCGGGCTGGCTGTTGAAGAGGGCGGCTTGTTCTTCCTTGCCTTTGACGGGCCATGACAAGCCCTTCTGCTGGGCTTCTTCCTTGGCCATGGCTTTCATCATCTCCCATTCTTCGGGCGTGATGAGGACGTCGCGGGCGACGGAGCCCTTGTGGTCGGAGATGATGCCGGCGATGCCCATGAGGTCGATCAAGCGGCTTGAGCGGGTGTAGCCGATGGCCAGACGACGCTGGAGGAGGCTGACGGAGCCACGGCGGGATTCGAGGACGATCTCGACGGCGCGTTCGAAGAGCGGGTCTTCCTGAGCGGCTTTGAGGCTCGCGGAGGAGTTGTTCTTGCTTTGGAGGAGGCGGTCCTCGTCGGACATGGCGACGGCGGCGCCCTCGCCGTTCTCGCTAGGCCTGCGGAGCTGGAGGAGCTGGCGCTCGAAGCTGGGGCCGGCGACATCCTTCATGAACCGGACGACGTGGCGGATCTCCTTGTCGTCGACGAGGGTGCCCTGGGCCCGGCTCAGCTTGTTGGTGCGGGGGTTGAGGAAGAGCATGTCGCCGTGGCCGAGGAGGAGCTCAGCACCCTTGCTGTCAAGGACGATGCGGCTGTCCATGCCGGAAGCGACGCGGAAGGCGACGCGGCAGGGCATGTTGCTCTTGATGAGGCCGGTGACGACGTTGGCCTGGGGGCGCTGGGTGGCGAGGATGAGGTGCATGCCAACGGCGCGGGCCTTCTGAGCGATGCGGATGATGTGGGACTCGACCTCCTTGGCGGTCATCATGAGGTCGGCGAGTTCGTCGATGATGAAGACCATGTAGGGGAGCTTGCGGGGGACGCGGGCGCCTTCCTCGTCCGTGGCGATGCTGAGGCGTTCCTTGAGTTCTTCCCAGGTGAGTTCGTTGTAGCTTGCGATGTCGCGGCAGCCGGCTTCGGCGAGGAGCTCGTACCGCTCGTCCATCTTGGTGCAGGCCCATTCGAGGATGGCGGCGGCTTTGCCCATTTCCGTCACGACGGGGCACATCAGGTGGGGGATGTCCTTGAACTGCGACATCTCGACCATCTTGGGATCGACGAGCACCATCTTGAGCTCGCTGGGCTTCTTCGTGTAGAGGAAGCTCATGATGATGGTGTTCATGCACACGCTCTTGCCCGAGCCGGTGGTGCCGGCGATGAGCATGTGGGGCATCTTGGCGAGGTCTTCGATGAGGGGCTCGCCGCTGGCGTCTTTCCCGAGGAACATCGGGAGCTTCATGCTTCCGAAGCGTTCGGTCTTGGCCATGAGCTCCTTGAGGCGGACCTTCTCCTTCTGGGAGTTGGGGACCTCGATGCCGATGGTGTCGCGGCCGGCCTGGTTGGGGACGA
>JBIKTT010000454.1:0-2979 GCA_044347925.1 Phycisphaerales bacterium | reverse complement strand
GATCCGGCGCACCTGCTGTTCCGGTGCTTTGATGCGGAGACGGGTGCTCTCGAACTGACGTACCGCGTGAATCTGAGCGAACTCAAAATGCCGCGATGACCGCGTCGCGACGCCCGATTTTCGGCGCCGCGCTACTCGGCCGCGAAAGCCGCACGAGCCCGGCGAGGATCGGTCCGCGGATCGGCCCCGGGCCGAGCGGATGTCGCTTAGCACGTCCCTGCTTCGAAATCACGGACGTACGCGTCGTAGTCGAAGAAGTCGGCAAAGCCATCACCGTTGTAGTCGGCCGTTCGCTCGGGAAGGGTCTGCGGACAGTCGCCGAGTTCGAAGCAGTCAACGTACGCGACGTAGTCGAAGAAATCCGTGAAGCCGTCGTTGTTGAAGTCCGACCGGCAGAAGACGTCGACGCGCACCGCTCCGGTGTGCGAGCAAAGGGTGAAGAGCGTGTAGTCGCCGGAATCCTCGGGGCGCGCGTTCTGGATCGTGAGAGTCGCGGTCTCGGTGCCGCGGAACCGCCGGGAGTCGTGCAGCTCGGTTCCGTTGCGGAACCACTGCCACGTGGAGGAGTCGCCCGAGGTGGCGAGCGTGATGGTCGTCCCGGCGAGGACGGCCCGCGAGGGCGGGGTCGTCACCTGCTGTCCGACGCAGGGGTTGCCGCCGACGTAGACCCACGCTCCGTCGACGCCGAAATCCGCGAGGGTTCGGGTCGCGGGATCGATCGGGTTGAGGTAGACGGTGACGAGTTCATTGCGGATCTGCTCCCACGGGATGCGGATGTGCAGGAGTCCGGCTTCGTTCGGGGTGGTCACCGTGAAGCGGAAGACCTCCGCCGGATTGGAAATGTTTGCGGGCTGCCCGATCTGGGGCGGTCGCTGGCCAGAGCTGATGCCCATGATCGTTGAGTCGGCGGCGTCGCGGGTGTCGTCGATCCGGAACCCCGTGGAGGTCGTGAAGACCGCGAGCGTCTGGGCTCCGAAGTTGAACGGAGCGATGCGGCGCGGGTTGGTCGCCGTCAGGCCGGTGAACCCGGTCCGATCCCCGCGGATGTTGTAGACGGCGCTCGCGAAGGCGGCGCCTTCGCTAAAGCGAGCGACCACGCGGACATCCACGGCCTGAAGAGGACCGGTCGCGAGGAATCGCGAGAACGAACTGCTTCCCTGAGGCGCGACCTCGATGCCGAGGACCGCTCCGAGGGATTGCTGCGCGTGAGCGCTGGCGGCAAGGAGACCGCCCGAGAGAAGAGCCGCAAGAGGCACGCACCGAATCGACGCCATTGGGTTACCTCCGTCTTCAGATGAAAGCTGGGCCGCGAGGGTGTGCTTGTGCGGCCGGGCACCTCCAAGTGTACCAGAAGCGGCGGCGGGGCGCGGCGAAACCTGTCGCGGTCCCGAGCACGTGCGCCTACCGTTGCGATTCGTGCTGGGGAGTAGCCTCCCGTCCGACTTTTGCCGCGGTTCGGCGGTCGGAGGGTGGAATCGGTCGTCACCACGGAGCGATCCCGGATCGCTCCCGGCCGTTCCTTGCGTTCCTGTGGGACGCAAAGCGCAAGACCAACACGGCTCGGGCGACGCTCGCGACGCGCTCCGACTTGGGTGTGCCGCGCGTAAAGGACCCTTGAACGATGGTTCTCCCCCACCTTTCGAACGCCCTCTGCAGCCTCCCCTTCAGCGTGCTGGCCGAGTCGTCCACTCCCGGCGGCATCTTCTGGTTCTACGTCGCCTTCGTGGCGCTTGTTCTGGTGTTCCTTGCTCTGGACCTTGGCGTCTTCCATCGGCACGCCCACGTGGTTTCGGCGAGGGAAGCCGCGATGTGGTCGCTTGTCTGGGCTTCGTGCGCTCTGCTCTTCACGATCTTTGTGTACTACGGCTATGAGAATCACTGGCTGGGTCTGGGCCAGAACGTGCCGGTGGTGGGCAAGCCTGGCGAGACGATCACCCTGAGCGGGCGGGCTGCGGCGGAGCAGTACCTGACGGGGTACGTCATCGAGTGGTCCCTTTCGGTCGACAACCTGTTCGTGATCGCGGTCATCTTCTCGTACTTCGCGGTGCCGGCGATCTACCAGCACCGGGTGCTTTTCTGGGGCATCATGGGGGCGCTGGTGATGCGCGGCGCGATGATCTACGTCGGCAAGGAGCTGATCGAGCGCTACAGCTGGGTCACATACCTCTTCGGCGGATTCCTCATCCTGACCGCCATCAAGATGGCGATGTCGGGGGAGCAGAGCGTCCACCCCGACAAGACCTTCCTGGTTCGCACCGTTCGCAAGCTGATCCCGGTGACCTCGCACTACGACGGGCAGAAGTTCCTCACGCGGGCCCCCGACAAGACGGGGATCTCGCGGTTGCACGCGACCCCCCTGCTGCTCGCCTTGATCGTCGTGGAGTTCACGGATCTGATCTTCGCGGTCGACTCGGTACCTGCGATTTTCGGGATCACGGGCGACCCGTTCATCGTGCTGACGTCCAACGTCTTTGCGATCATGGGCCTGCGGTCGCTTTACTTCCTTCTCGCCAAGATGCTGGGGACGTTCCGGTACCTCAAGCCGGCGCTGGTGCTGATCCTCCTCTTCGTGGGGACCAAGATGCTGCTGGTGCACACCCAGTACAAGGTCGACACGACGGTGTCGCTGTTGGTGGTGGTCGGGCTGCTGGGCGCGGGCGTCGCGGCTTCGCTGCTGATCCCGCACAAGGACTCTCCGGCGGACGATCCGGAAGTCAGCCCCGAGGATCGCGCAAAGCAGGAGTGAGCGTGGTATCGTGTCCCTCGCCGAGTTGGCGCCGCACGGAGGTCCGATGAAGTACGACAGCCCCCTGCCCTATGAGAAATCCCGCATCCACGCCGCGGCGCTGTACTGCTCCGACGGCCGTATGGGTGAGCATTTTGACGATTTCCTCCAGAACGGACTCTCGCTTCCGAGGTACGACCGGGTGTCGCTGCCGGGCGGGCCGGCGTGCTTGGCGGGGCATCCGCAAGCGTCGC
>JBIKTT010000453.1:0-2982 GCA_044347925.1 Phycisphaerales bacterium | reverse complement strand
CGGCCAAGGGCCAGATCGGCGCGGAGCCTCCGTCGGACGAAGCGGCGCCGCTTGACTCTGAACGCTGCGTCCCGCTCGACCGCGAAGCCGCGATCGCGATGTACGCGAAGATGCCCACAAGGACTGCAACGGTTGCCGCGATGACCACGATGATGAAGCCGTTCATGCCATGGTGTACCGGCCGGCGGCGGCGAGGTTCATGCTGCTCAGAGCTCGATCATCGGCATATCGGACTTGGCCACGGGCGGAAGATGAGGCGTCGCGACGCCGGTGGCGAACACGGCGAGGGTCGGATGCTCGCGGGCCATCTCGATCCGGGTGTTCGCGGCGTTGTAGGCTTTCGCGCGGGCGGGAGCGGTTTCGACGGCGGCGGCAACCTGACCCTTGGTGGTCTCGACGACCTGCCACGTCGCTTCACCGGCTTTCACCGGCACGTTCGCGAGTTCGGCGAACATGTCGAGGGCGAGCTGCCCCTCGGTCTTGGCGAGCTCGATGACCGGGATCGCCTGCTCGAATGCCTGGAGCATGCCGCGGGCGTTCTCGAAGGTGCCGGCTTTCTCAACCCACGTCGCGCCGGGAAGGACGATGTCCGCGCGGGACATCAGCGAGGACTCGTGCGTGTCGATGAGAGCGACGAACTTGCCCGCAAGGGCGCTCTCAAGCGAAGCCGGGACCCACTCGGACGGATAGTTGCCGGTCACGATCGCGGCTCCGATGTCGCTCCGGCCGGTCCCCTCGCCCAGGGCTTTGAGGAAGTCGGCGAACTCGAGCACGGGGCCGAAAGCGGAGAGGACGCGCCGCACGCCGCGGGCGTTGGGGGCTTTCTCCGCGTACATCGTGAAAGCCTTCTTGTCCGACGGATCGATGCCGGCGGGGAAGGTCTTGTCCTGGCCCTTGAAGGGAACGGGACCGACGGCGAAGACGGCTCCGGGGTCGAGCTGCTTGACCAGCTTGGCGAGCAGGAACGCTTCCTCGCACGGGAGCATCGGGGAAACCATGAGGGCGGATTTCTTCCCGGAAGCGACGGCTTTCTTGACGCCCTCGATGACGATCTCGTACGCGCGGGCGAAGTCGCTCTCGATGAGGGTGCCGTACTGGCGGCGGTACGGGGTGCGGAGGCGGTTGCTGGCGTGAACGTGCTTCCAGCCGTAGCGGACCTCGTCGGTGATCCACCACTTGTTGACGGCGAGGTTGGCCCGGGGCTTGATGCGGTAGACGCTGCCCTGGTTGTGCTCGACGAAGATGTTGTCGCCGCTGGCGGTGATGCCGTCGATGGAGGGCGTGCTCTTGAGGAACCAGACGCGCTGAGCGAACAGGAAGTCCTTGTCGAGCAGCGCCCCGACCGGGCAGAGGTCCGTCACGTTCGCGGAGAGCTCATTGGCGAGCGGGATCCCCGGGAAGACGTCGATCTCTTCCTTGTTGCCGCGGCCCGCGACCATCAGCTCGCTCGTGCCGGTCACTTCCTTGGTGAACCGCACGCAGCGGGTACACATGATGCAACGGTCGGAGTAAAGCAGGACGTGCGGGCCCAGGTCCTTCTTGGGCTGCTTGACCTTCGTCTCTTCAAACCGCGACACGCCCCGGCCGTACTCGTACGAGTAGTCCTGCAGGTAGCACTCGCCGGCCTGGTCGCAGACCGGGCAGTCAAGCGGGTGGTTGATGAGCAGGAACTCCATCACCGCTTTCTGATTCGCGACGGCTTTGGGCGAGTCGGTGTAGACGACCGCGCCGTCGGTCGCGGGGGTCTGGCAGGTGGGCTGAAGCTTGCCGCCCATCTGCGGCATCAACTGGCCCGTCTTGGCATCAGGCGACCAGATCTCAGCCAGGCAGATGCGGCAAGACGCCACGATGGAGAGCCCGTCGTGGTAGCAGTACTGCGGGATCTCGGTGCCCTGGGCGTTGGCGACCTGAAGGATCGTCTGGCCCGGCGTGAACTCGCACTTCTTCCCGTTGATGGTGATGGTCGGCATTAGGACCTGAGGATAGCCGCGCGAGCCAAGGTCCCGCGAAAGCGAACAAACACCAATCAACGACTTGTCGGACGTCGCACGGCCCGAGAAGCGAGCGACTTCTCACGGAATCGGCCATTCTTGCGCCTGAACTCTTGCCCCGGGGATCTCTTTGGTGGAGAATCCGATTGACGGAGATGCGGCCTGGGAAACCAGACCCTGAGAGAGTGGAGAAGGGAGAGACATGACATGATGACGTCGCTGCGGGTGCTTGGCCGCTCTGGCGGCCGGCGGAGCGGCGACGGCATGGACCGCCTTTGGCGTGGAGGGGATTCCGAATACTGCGGCGCTCAGCAGCCGGGCTGGAGATATCCAGCTTCTGGTTGATGCGGCTTGGGCTCGGGCGTGGCAATTGTCACGTCCAAGCCGGGCGGTGATGCCCGGCTTGGCTTTGCCGGACCGCACGTCAGCTCATGAGGCCGCGAATCGGTTTGCGAAATCTCGAATCAGTTCACGGGCTGTGTCGCCGATGGTTGGCCCGGCTTGTTGTGAGTTGTTTTCGGACACGACGTGTGGGGTCGTGACTGCGGCGCCGGCTGGAGGGCCTGCGCCGGGCTTGGACGAGAGAGTTGCCGCGGAATCCACCCCGGGAGTGGCTTGGGGCGAGGGTTCGTGGCTTGTTGAGAGGAGAGGCCGCTTCACGGCGGTCAAAGGGAGACAAAGAGATGAAGAACGTTCTTATGGTGGTGGCGGCGGGCACGATCTGCTCCGTCGCGTCGGCGGGAATCACGACGGCGGGTGCGGACAGCTCAAAGACCGCGTCCCTGATGCACGGGGGCGATCGCGAGATCGTGAGCCTCGGGTTCGCGGGTTCGTCCAACCTCATGGGCGGCGTGAACTTCACGCAGTGGGAAAGCGGCCAGCTGATCAACAACGTCGGCACCTACGGCTGGACGGACCTGATCACCCGCGACATGAACACGGGCGGCAACGCGTTCTCGGCCAACCCGGACCGGGCCGACGGCTCGTCCGC
>JBIKTT010000452.1:0-2985 GCA_044347925.1 Phycisphaerales bacterium | reverse complement strand
CGGGATCAGGCACCTGGAGTCAGGGTTTCGTGCATGAGTTTACTCGCGTTGGCGGCGATCACGGTCGTGGTGCTCACTCTGGGGTATCTGGGGTACGGGACGTTCATCGCGCGGCAGTATCGGCAGGGTGCGGAAGCACCGACGCCGGCGACGCTGAAGAACGACGGGATCGACTTTGTGCCGACGCGGCCGTTTTATCTGATGGGGCAGCATTTTTCGGCGATCGCGGCGGCGGGGCCGATCGTGGGGCCGATTCTGGCGTGTCAGCAGTTCGGGTGGCTGCCGTGCGTGCTTTGGATCTTGATCGGGGTGGTGTTCATCGGGGCGGTGCATGATTTCACGTCGCTGATCGCGAGCGTGCGGCACGGGGCTCACGGGATCGCGGAGATCGCGCGGCGGAACCTCGGGCACAAAGCGTTCGTCGCGCTGACGCTTTTCATCTGGGTGGCGCTGCTTTATGTGATCGTGGCGTTCACGGACGCGACGACGGCGACTTTTGTGGGGACGGATCCGGATCTTGTGGCGCTGGCCGGGGCGGAGTTCAACCGGGGCGGGGCGGTGGCGGCGGCGAGTGCGATGTATCTGCTTTTGGCGCTGGTGATGGGGGTGGTGGAGCGGTATCTCAAGCCGCCGATGTGGCTGAGCACGCTGATTTTCGTGCCTGGGACACTGGGGGTGGTGTGGCTTGGCACGAAGGTTTCGACGGTGCTGGTGCTTCCGGCGACGTCGTGGTACTGGATCATTCTGGGGTATTGCCTGGTGGCTTCGATGCTACCGGTGTGGCTGCTTCAGCAGTCGCGGGGGTATCTGGGCGGGTTTGTGCTTTATCTTGCGATCGGGCTTGGGGTGATCGGGCTGGTCTTCGGGGGGTACACGATCGAGCAGCCGATGGTGTCGGAGAAAGCGCAGGGGCTGGGCGGGCTGGTGTCGCTTTTCACGGGCGGGGGAGAAGCGGGCGCGCCCGCGCTGGGGACGGTGGTGTTTCCGTTCCTGTTCGTGACGATCGCGTGTGGGGCGTGCTCGGGGTTCCACGGGCTGGTGTGCGGGACGACGAGCAAGCAGGTGGCGAAGGAGTCGCACTGCAAGCCTGTGGCGTTTGGAGCGATGCTTCTGGAGGGGTTTGTCGCGATCATCGCGCTGGCCACGATCATGATCGCGGTGCCGGCGGACGTGAAGGGGAAAGCTCCGGGAGCGATCTATGGCGAGGGGATCGCGAAGTTCATGACGCTGATCCTCGGGGACGGGGCGCTGGTGTTCGCGAAGACGTTTGGGACGATGGCGGTGGCGACGTTCGTGTTTGACACGCTTGATGTGGCGACGCGGCTGGGGCGGTACCTGCTTCAGGAGCTGTTTGGCGTGAAGGGTCGGTGGTTCGGGCTGTTTGCGGCGGCGGTGACGGTGGGGATTCCGCTTGGGATTCTGCTGGCGGCGGAGCCGAAGAGCTACCTGTTGTTCTGGACGCTTTTCGGGACGTCGAACCAGCTCCTGGCGAGCCTGACGCTTTTGGGCGTGACGGTGTGGCTTGCGCGGGAGGGGAAGCGGTACTGGTACA
Source organism: Phycisphaerales bacterium (assembly GCA_044347925.1). GTDB lineage: Bacteria > Planctomycetota > Phycisphaerae > Phycisphaerales > UBA1924 > UBA2396. Next base: position 1,433 of record JBIKTT010000452.1, on the reverse strand, counting down.
CGCTGGTGCCGATGCTCTTTGTGATGGGGATCACGCTGACGGCGCTGTCGGTGCAGATCGCGGTGGGTGCTCGGGCGGCGTGGAAAGCGGATTCGTGGGGTGGGTTGATGAAAGCGGAAGTGCTGAATGCGGGCGTGGGCGTGGTGCTTCTGTCGCTTGCGGTGATGTTTATCGTTCAGGCGGTGCGTGCGTTCAAGCGGCCCGCGGGTGAGGACAATCGGGAAGGATCTGTCGCGTGAATTCGATCGTTTTTGTTTCGTCGGCGTTCATTGTGGTCGCGTCGCAAGTGGTTCAGCCGGATGTGAGCAACCCGCTTCGTGCGCCTGCGGTTGCGAATGACGCTGCCGGCTTTGATCGGCGTGAGGCGTACGAGAAGGCGCTGATGGCGTCGCCGACGAAGGAGACGCTTCGGGCGTGGCATGAGCTTCTCGCGTCCGAGCCGCACGTCGCGGGGACGGAGGGTGACTGGAAGGTGATCGCCGCGATCGAGAACGAGTTCAAGACGATGGGAGCCGGACTCGACGGGTGGACGGTGGAGGTGGATGAGTTCTGGGCGTATCTGTCGAAGCCTGTCGCGGCCGAGCTTGAGATTGTCGGGCCGGATCCGTTGAAGCTTGAGCTTCGCGAGAAGCCGGTGGCATTTGACCCGGCGGCGGCGAAAGCGGCGGGGGAGTTCGCGTACCTCGCGTACAGCGGATCGGGCGAGGTGACGGGCGAGATCGTGTACGCGAACTACGGGACGAAAGCGGATTTCGCGACGCTGAAGAAGCTCGGTGTTGATCTCAAGGGGAAGATCGTGCTTTGCCGGTTCGGCGGGAACTACCGCGGGTACAAGGTGAAGTTCGCGGAGGAAGCGGGTGCGGCGGGGATTGTGGTGTACACGGACCCGGGTGATGCCGGGTTTGTGAAGGGGGATGTGTATCCGACGGGGACGTGGTCGAATGAATGCTGCATTCAGCGCGGGTCGCTGCTTGTGACGGGGTATCAGGGGGATCCGCTCACGCCGGGGATTCCGGCGACGAAGGACGCCAAGCGGCTTGATCCGAAGGATGTGAGCTTGCCGAAGATCCCGGCGCAGCCGATCGGATACGGAGCGGCGACGGAGATCTTTCGGCGGATGAAGGGGGAGAAACTCCCGGAGGATCTCAAAGCGTGGGTTGGCGGGATCCGCGCGGACTATCTGCTGACGGGCGGGCCGGAGCTGAAGGTGCGGCTGAAGGTTGAGCAGAAGCGTGAGCTGGTGCGGACGGCGAACGTGATCGCGACGCTTCGCGGGCGCGGTCCGGAGCAAGCGGAGATCGACCGCGAGGTGATCATCGGGTGTCACCACGATGCGTGGAACTGCGGAGCGGCGGACCCGACGTGCGGGACGATCGCGATGCTCGCGGCTGCGAAAGCGTTCACGGAGCAGGCCAAAGGCGGGACGCGGCCGG
>JBIKTT010000024.1:0-10555 GCA_044347925.1 Phycisphaerales bacterium | reverse complement strand
ACCGTCCGCGTCGGCGCCTGCGGCATCTCGTCCCGCATGGCCGCCGCCGAAACGATGATCCGCTCCCGGTTCGAAGACACCGTCGTCGTCCATCAGTTCGGAGCCGTCGTCGCTCCCCACCACGTCAAAACCAGCCGTGACGGCGAAACCCTCCACATCCTCGAAGCTTTCGACAAAGGCGCGACCAAATGGTCCGCCATCTCCCACCTCTCCAAGCAGTGGGGGATCCCCGCCCACCGTATCGCCGCCATCGGCGATGAGATCAACGACATCACCATGATCGAAGGCGCCGGCCTCGGCATCGCCATGGGCAACGCCATCCCCAAAGTCAAAGCCGCCGCCAAACACCACACCGGATCCAACCACGAAGACGGCGTCGCCATGGCGATCGACCGCATCCTGAACGGGGAGTGGTAACCGACCGGAGAGTGGTTACCGACCGGAGAGTGGTAACCGACCGGAGAGTGGTAAGCGACCGGAGAGTGGTTACCGCTGCCTCGACTTCGAAATTTGAAATTTGAAATTTGAAATTTAAAATTTGAAATTCGAAATTTTGGATTTGAAATTCGAGACTTAAAATTTCAGATTTGAAATTCAAAATTCCAAACCCAAAACCCAAGACTCCAGCTTCCCAACCTCCGCTCTCAACCCCCCTCCGCGCCCCCTCCTCATCCCCACGATCCAGCTCCCCCGTCCGCCATCCAACTCCGCGCCAGCCTCGCCTACAACTCCCCATGCAGACCCTCGCCGAGATCAGGGACCTCCTCCTTTCCCGCGGCCTCTCGCCCAAGAAAGCCCTCGGCCAGAACTTCCTGATCGACCAGAACCTCGTCAAAAAGCTCGTCGACGATGCCAAGGTCGCCCCGGGTGACCTCGTCCTCGAGGTCGGCCCCGGCACCGGCACGCTTACCGAGGAACTCCTCGCCCGCGGCTGCCGCGTCATCGCCGCCGAACTCGACGACCAGCTCGCCGAGCTTCTCCGCGAGCGCCACGCGGACAAGCCCGCGTTCGCCCTCGTTCACGGTGACTGCCTCGCCGACAAACGCCACCTCGCCCCCGCCCTCGTCGCCGCTCTCGGCGGCGAGCCCTTCAAGCTCGTCGCCAACCTTCCATACGCCGCCGCGACGCCCGTCATGCTCACGCTCATGACCGCGCACCCCGAGTGCATGGGCATGTGGGTCACGATCCAGCGCGAGGTCGCCGACCGCCTTCTCGCGACACCAAGCACCGACCCCTACGGCACCGTCTCCGTCGTCGCCGACGCCGCGTGCATCCGTCACCGCATCGCCAAGCTCCCGCCCGAGTGCTTCTGGCCCCGCCCCGATGTCGACAGCGCGATGATCGCCCTCGTCCGCCGCGAGACCCCGCCCCCGTGCGACCTGCGTTCGCTCGCCGACTTCGCGCAGTTCCTCCTTTCCAAGAGACGCAAGCAGATCGGCTCGGTTCTGGGTCGTGCGGTCTCTGAGAAAATCACCTGGCCCGACGGCATCACGCCCACCGACCGGGCCGAGAACCTCACCACCGCGCAGTTCATCGCGCTCATGGACGCATCCCGGCCCCATTTGGACTTGCACGACAGCCCGCCCGCGCGGTAAGATCCGCCAACGGAGTCTTCCTGATCGTGACGCAGCCCGTCGGATCCTCCTTCGATGACTCACCGAGCACGCTCGGAGGGTCGCACGCCCTCCAAGCCGCTCGCGATTCCCACACCCCAGTCAAGCCCTACGGCCAGACGCTTCCCGCGTCTCCCGGCGACTCCCACTCCCTCGCGATCCACCTCGAGCCCGTCCTCCGCGAAGCCTGCAACGGCAAGCTCGGACCCGTCGAGTGGTTCAACGCCGCGTGGCAGCACGGCGGTGCCGCAACCGGCTTTGCTCCCTGGAACGATCCCGCCGGGCCCAGAGGCGTCCTCGTCAAGCTCCCCGTGGGGCCAAACGAACTCCGCTGGTCCTGCGAACTCTGCAACGCTCACAATCACGCCCCACGCAAACATCCCCTCGGTCCCGTCGTCCCCCGCGTCCTCGCAAGCGGCATGTCCCTCGGCGGCCTCGACCTCGGATGGCTCGTCTGCGAACGCCTTGAAGGCGCCCCGCTCGCCAAAGCCTTCGACCAATCCGCCATCCACGAACTCCTCCACGCCGCCGTCGAGTTCCAGCAAGCCGCGAGCGCCGTTCGACCGCCCGCTCCCGAGGAGGCCAAAGCCCTCAACTGGCACGAGAACATCGCCCGTGCCAAGGAAGCCGTCCGCCAAAGCCACATCGCCGACCATCTCCGCTGGATCGACGCCATCAAGCACGTCCAGAAAGCCCTCCCCCTGATCCTCGCCCGCTGGAACAACCGGCCCGTCAACGCCTGGTGCCACGGCGACCTCCACCCCGGCAACGCACTCCGACGGCTCTGCCCCGGCGATGCTTCTCGTTGCGTCCTCATCGACCTCGCCCTCGTTCACGCCGGTCACTGGGCCGAAGACGCCGTCTACCTCGAGCGTCAGTACTGGGGACACGCCGAACTCCTCCACGGCATCAAGCCCCTCGCCGAATTCTCCCGCCTCCGCCGCGAAGCCGGCCTCCCCGTCGACACCCACGCCACCGACGTCGCCATCGCCCGCAGACTCCTCATGGCCTCCGTCGTCCCCCTCTTCCTCGGCCGCGAGCACAACGTCAGGTACGTCAAGGGTGCCCTCGAAGTCATCGAGAAGTACCTCCCCCAGCTCCATTAGCACCGAATAAAGTGCGAAAATCGCCCTCGCCGCCCCCGCCCCCTTGTCTCCGGGTTCCGACCGGCTGAATATTGCAAGCAGGCCCGTCCGCAGTCACTTGGTTCTTGTTCGGGCCCCGGAAAGGACACACGATGGAAGCTTTCGAAACGCTCAAGCGGTTGGTCTCCGAGGCTGAGGGCGATGTCCTCAAGTGGAAGGGTGGCAACAAAGCCGCCGGCGTCCGCGTCCGCAAGTCCATGCAGGACATCAAGGAAGCCGCCCAGGCCGTCCGCATCGCCGTCCTCGACACCCGCGAAGCCGATCAGCCGGCTCAGAAGCCCTGACCGGAAGCAGGCCATGGACACCCCACAGCCTCCCTCCGCACCCGCGGCCGAGTCCAAATTCCTCTTCGATATCCCGGAGCTCGACGCTTCTCGCCCCATCCACGGGCGCGAGGACATCGGCAAGGTCATCCCGCACCGCGGGAACATGATGCTCATCGACGGCATCCTCTGGCACTCCCCGGATTTCGTCCGCGGCATCGGCGTCAAAAACATCCGCGACAACGAGTTCTGGTGCGCCGGGCACTTCCCCGACAAAGCCCTCTACCCCGGCGTCCTCCAGATCGAGTCCGCCGCTCAACTCGCCGCCTACCTCTACTACCGCCGCTTCCCCGATGTCGGCCTCTCCGTCTTCTGCAAGATCGAGGAAGCCACGTTCCGCGCGATGGTCGCCCCCGGCGACGACCTCCTCCTCCTCTGCCGCGACATCCGCGTCAGCCGCAAACGCTTCCTCTGCGATGTCATGGGCGTCGTCCGCGACAAGGTGACGTTCCAAGCCAAGATCCTCGGCATGTCGCTCTCCTGATCCACCCCCATGACGGCCCCGTACCCCCTCATCTTCGCTCCCATCCTCAAGGACAAGGTCTGGGGCGGACGCCGACTCGAAGCCTTCGGCAAGCCGCTCCCCACCGGCATGCTCATCGGCGAAAGCTGGGAGCTCGCCGACCTCGCTTCAACCTCCGCGTCCGGCGGCGGCGGCGGCTCGGCCCACTCCGTCATCATCAACGGCCCCCTCGCCGGCAAGACCATCCGCGATGCACTCAACCAGTGGGGCGCCGCGCTCCTGGGCCCCACCAAGCCCACCGCCGACGGCGGCTTCCCGCTCCTCGTGAAGTTTCTCGACGCCCGCGAGAACCTCTCCGTTCAGGTGCACCCAAGCCCCTCCTACGCCGCGCTCAACTTCGGCTGCAACCTCAAGACCGAATGCTGGATGATCCTCGCCGCCGAGCCCGGCGCCGTCATCTACAAGGGCATCAAGCCCGGCGTCACCCGCGAGATGTTCGCCCGACACATCGAGTCCAACGAAGTCGCAAGCGACATGATCGCCGTCCCCGCGGTCGTCGGCGAATGCCACAACCTTCCCAGCGGCACCTGCCACGCCCTCGGCGGAGGCGTCCTCGCCGCCGAGATCCAGACGCCAAGCGACACCACCTACCGCGTCTACGACTGGGGCCGCACCGGCCGCGAACTCCACATCGAGCAAGCCATGGCCTGCATCGACTTCGGCCCGCCCCCGCCCGCCGCTCGCGTCCCCTCCGGCATGGCCCGCGGCCGCCTCGTCACCACCGAGTTCTTCGAGGTCGACTCCCTCACCATCACCAAGCTCGGCTGCTTGCCCCTCGCGATGGGCTCGCGAGCCACGGTCGTCATGATGCTCGAAGGCCACGCCGACCTCCGCGCCGGCGGCGGCTCGACGCTCATCAGCGCCGGTCAGACGGCCCTCGTCCCCGCCGCGCTCGCCGAGTCCGCGACCCTCTGCGCCTCGTCTCACGCCCACGCGCTCCTCGCCTGCGTCTGACGCGAACACCGTCCGCTTTCTACGCTCAGGCCATGAACCCGCGACCCGCCATCGATCCCGAACACCTCTGGGCCGCTCCCGAGACGATCGTCCTCGTCGACCACGATCCGCGCTGGCTTTCCGCCGCCGCCGAAGAGTGCGCCCGCATCGCCTCCGCGTGCGGCCCGGCCCTCCTCCGCGTCGAACACATCGGAAGCACCTCCGTTCCCGGCCTCATCGCCAAGCCCATCCTCGACCTCATGCCCGTGCTCCGCGCCTACGACGACGGCTTCGCCTGCGTCGCGCCCATGCGGGCACTCGGCTACTGGTACGCTGGCGAGTACGGCATCCCCGGCCGCCACCTCTTCGTCAAAGGCTCGCCGCGCACCCACCACGCCCACATCCTCGTGGAAGGTTCCAAGGAAGCCGTCCGCCACGCCGCCGTCCGCGACACCTTGCGCACCCATCCCGATCTCGCCGCCCGATACGCCGCGCTCAAGTCCGACCTCGCCGCCCGGTTCGGCGACAACCGCACCGGCTACGCCGACGCCAAAAGCACACTCATGCGCGAGATTTTCGACCGCGCCGGCATCCCGTGATTCGCTCCCTTCCCGCTACCCTCTTGTCATGACTCCCGCGGGATCCAATCCGAGACATCCTTTCGCCGTCAGCCGTCTCGTGACCTTTGCCCACGTCGCGAGTGTCGAAACCTCCATCGCGTTCTACGCCCTCCTCGGCTTTGAAGTCCAAAGCGTGCTCCGCGATGCGCACGGCCAGCCGTTCTGGGCTCTCCTCCAAAGCGACCACGCCGAGATCATGTTCGCCCGCGCCAGCGGACCGATCATCCCCGACCAGCAAGCCGTCCTCTTCTACATGTACAGCCCGGATGTCTCGGGCTTGCGTGCCCACCTGCTCGCCAGCGGCCTCCACGACGGCCACGTCTTTTGCGGCCAGCCCGGGCCCGAAGGCGGCCGCCGCGTCGCTTTCGCCGTCACCCGCCCCGACTACATGCCCGCGGGCGAGTTCCGCGTCTCCGATCCCGACGGATACGTCATTCTCGTCGGCCAACTCGGCGATCCGTGATTCACGCTCCCCCGCCAGAGGCGGCCCCCGCTCGCCGGATCGCTTCCACGATCTCCCTTGGTGAGAGGTTCTTGCTGACCAGGTCGTGCGCCCCCGCGGCAAGAGCTTGCCCGCGCGTCTCCGCGTCGTCGTACCCGCTGAACACAAGCACACGGCACCCAGGAGCCCTCGCGAGTATCCCCCGAATCGCTTCCAGCGGCGGCGGCCCCGGCATCACCAGATCCAGCATCACCACGTCCGGTTCCCGCGAGACCACTTCCTCCGCCAGACCCGCCGCACTCCCCAGAACCCCGACGACCTCAAGCCCCGGCTGCGATCGCATCCACCGCGCGAGCATGTTCGCCAGATCCGCCGAATCATCCACCAGCAGCACCCTGAGCGGCGCCGTGCGTTCGTCAGCAGGCGTGGTGGGCAACTCGGGCATGCTTCCGGTATCCTACACGCACCAGCCTTTCCCGCCGAAACTTGGCAAACTCACCCGATCCAGGTGTCCCGCTCCGAATCGGCATCACCCCGCCCCACAAACCGAAAAATCTTTGGGTCCCGTGTCGATCTTCGGCCGCGCCGTTCGACAATCGTGCAGAGCCGGCTCATCGAGCACCGGTCAACCCCCGCAAGGAGTTCCAGCATGCGCGTCATGGTCATCATCAAAGCCACCAAAGACAGTGAAGCCGGCGTCATGCCCGGCCCCGATCTTCTCGCCGAAATGGGCAAGTTCAACGAGGAACTCGTCAAAGCCGGCATCATGCTCGACGGAGCCGGGCTCAAAGCCTCCTCCCACGGCGCCCGCGTCCGCTTCGCCCAAAACAAACGCACCGTCATCGACGGACCCTTCACCGAGTCCAAGGAACTCATCGCCGGGTACTGGCTGTGGCAGGTGCGATCACTCGAAGAAGCCACCGAGTGGCTCAAGCGCTGCCCCAACCCGCACCCGGGCCACGAGTGCGAGGTCGAGATCCGCCCGCTCTTCGAAGAAGCCGACTTCACCACCTGAAGCGACCCGCCGCAGCGCCCGAACGATGGACAATCCCCAGCCGATATCGAAAGCGATCGAAGCGATCTGGAAGATCGAAGCGCCGCGCCTCATCGCCGCCCTCGCCCGATCGACACGAGACCTCGGAGCCGCCGAGGAACTCGCTCAGGAAGCCTTCCTCGCCGCTCTCGAACAATGGCCCCGCGACGGCACCCCCCAAAGCCCCGCAGCTTGGCTCATGGCTACCGCCAAGCACAAAGCCATCGACCGCGCCCGACGCGAACGCCGCCTCAGTTCCATCCGCGCCGAACTCGCCAGCGCCCCGCCCGCCCAAACAGACCCCGCGACACCTCAATCCACCCTCGACGACCCCGTGCCAGACGACCTCCTCAGGCTCATCTTCGCCACCTGCCATCCCGCGCTCGCGACCGAAGCCCGCGCCGCGCTCACGCTCAAGCTCCTCTGTAGCCTCAGCACCCGCGAGATCGCCCGCGCCTTCCTCGCTCCCGAACCCACGATCGCCCAGCGCATCGTCCGAGCCAAACGCACCCTCGCCGAACTCACGGACTCCTTCGAGATGCCCGCCGCGGACGACCTCCCGGAACGCGTGCAGTCCGTTCTCGAGGTCGTCTACCTCCTCTTCAGCGAGGGCTACGCCGCGACGGTGGGGGACGACTGGATGCGCCCCGCGCTCTGCGAAGAAGCCCTCCGCCTCGGACGCATCCTCGCCGAACTCATGCCCTCAGAGCCCGAAGCACACGGCCTCGTCGCCCTCATGGAGATCCAAGCTTCGCGACAAGCCGCTCGCGTCGATGCGTCCGGCAAGCCGATCCTTCTCATGGATCAGGACCGCTCACGCTGGGACCGCGTACACATCCGCCGTGGTCTCGCCGCCATCGAACGCGCCGACCGCCTCGGCCAGCCGCCCGGCTTCTACACGCTTCAAGCCCGGATCGCCGCCCGCCACGCGACCGCCCTCACGCCCGCAAGCACCGACTGGGCCTCGATCGTCGCTCTCTACGGCGATCTCGCCGAGCTCGCCGGCTCGCCCATCGTCGAACTCAACCGCGCCGTCGCGGTCTCGATGCTCCGCGGACCCCAAGCCGGCCTCGACCTACTCGAACCCATCGCCGCCGAACCCGCCCTCGCACGCTACCACCCATACTTCGGCGTCCGCGGCGACCTGCTTCTCAAGCTCGGCCGCCACGCCCACGCGCTCGCAGCGTTCGAGCGTGCCGCCGACCTCTGCTCCAACGCTCGCGAACGAGCGATGTTCGAGGAACGAATCCAGACCTGCCGCGCCGCGATGCGTCCCTCCTGATCGCTCAGGACTCCAAAGCCCTCAGGCCGGATCGGCCGCGTCTTTCTCGGCTTTGATCAGGTCCAGAGCCTTCTCCGTGAACCCCGCAAGCGTGTTCAGATGTTCCGCGACCGGGTTCTTCACCTTGATCGACCGCGTCACCTCGGACAGTTCCGCGACCAGCCCTGTCAGCAGCGAAGTCCGCCCCTCAAACTCGTTGATGCTCGTGCGGCCGATCAGCCGAAGCACATCGCGGTACGCTTCGAACGCCGCTTTCTTGTCCTTCTTGTCCGCAGCTTTCATCATCACGCTCAGCTCGGCGGCGGCCTGCGTCGCAAGCTCGGTGATCTGCGTGGAACGGTCGGTGATCTCGGGCATGGTCGTTTCTCCCTGTGGCTCTTGATTTGAAATTCTGATCCTCGGATTCACGTGTGCGAACGCTCGGCCCGCTGCTCAATCGCGCCCTTCGCGTTTCGCGTTCTCGTACGCCTGCCAGTGCCGCTTGGCCCGCAGCGCCAGATCAAGAAGCCTGTCCGTCTGCGCGGCCAGGTCCACCGGCTTCTCCACCGCGACGCGAAGCTCTTCGAGGGCCCGATCCGTCTGCATCAGAAGCTGCCGATACGCCACGATCGACGCCGCGAGCGACTTGGTCTCATCCACGATCCGCGTCTGGCGAAGCCGCTTCTCCTCATCATCGATCCCGTCCGCGACTTCGAGCGCCCCGTGATCCTCGCTCGCCAGCGCCGCCCGAAGCGTGTAGTGGCTGTTCGCATCCGGAATGAACACCTCGCGGATCATCCGCTGGATGATCGGAGCTCCCTTCTGCACGCCCTTCTTGAACTCCGCCGCTAGCCGGGCCCGCTCAAGCTCCGCCACGACATCCTGAAGCAGCGAGCCAAGCTCCGAGATCCCCGGCACTGCGCTCCCCGCGATCCGCGTCGCGATCGTGACCAACCGCCCCGTCACTTTCCGCACATCCTCCACGCTCTCACCCGCGTTCAGCCGGGCGAGCGTCTCGGTGTACAGCGCGATCGCTTCCCACGCGTACTCGCGAGCATCTTCCGCGGAAAGAGCCCCGTCCGCGGGCGGAGGCAGCTCCAAAGCGATCGGCGCCTTGGGTTCTTCCGTCGGCTTGGCTTCCCGCCGCTCGAACTCAGCCCGCGCCGAGCGCCAGTCCGCGAGCATCGTCTGCCCCGTCTTCTTGGCTTCGCCCACGCTCGCGACGTACGCGTTCAGCTCCTGCTGCGGGATCCCCGCGCAGCCACCCAAGACCATGAGCACGCTCGCCGCCGCAGCGACAATCAAGCCCGCCCGTTTCCGCCACCCGCCCACACCCTGACCGACCGTGATCGTCCTCATGAGTCTCCCCTGATCGATGTTCCGCCGTCCAAGCAACACGCGAGGAGAGAAGCGCCGCCACCATCAATGCGCGCCTCCGCCCCTCATTCCTCCACGATTCTCCCAGATTTGCGTCGCCCTCGCTCGCGCGACCGCCGCCCGGGTGCTGCGACCTCCGTCGCCGCGCAAGTTCGGCCGAACGCCGGGCCAACCTCAGGGTTCCATTCCGCGAGCGCATCGGGTACGCTCACACAACGTGGACGTCTCGACGATCTTCGCCAACCTCCTGATTTCCCTCGGTCTGGGCCTCCTGGTCGGGCTTCAGCGTGAGCGCACGCAGCGCAAACTCGGCGGCATCCGCACCTTCGGTCTGGTCACCCTCTCGGGCTCGCTCTGCGCCCTCCTGACGCTCCCGCCACTGGGCATCGGCGGCTGGACCGTCGCCGCCGGCTTCCTCGCTCTCGCCGCCATCATCGCCGCCGCTTCCCGAAGCGCCGCTCCCGACGAAGAGCCAAGCCACGGCGTCACCACCGAAGTCGCCATGCTCGCCATGTTCGCCGTCGGGGCGTACGTCATCCTCGGACCCCGCGAAGCCGCCGTCGCTGTCGGCGCCGCCATCGCCATCCTCCTCCACGCCAAGCCCATCCTGCACGGATTCGTGGCACGCCTGGGCGACACCGACGTCCGCGCGATCATGCAGTTCGCGCTCATCAGCCTCATCATCCTCCCCGTCGTCCCCGACCGCACCTTCGGCCCCTACGACGTCCTCAACCCCGCCCACATCTGGCTCATGGTCGTGCTCGTCGTCGGTATCAGCCTCGGCGGCTACATCGTCTACAAGTTCGTCGGCGGCGGTGCCGGCATCCTGCTCGGCGGCCTCCTCGGCGGTCTGGTCTCAAGCACCGCGACAAGCGTCTCCTACGCCCGCCGCGCCGCAAGCTCCCCCGAGTACGTCGGCGCTTCCACCGCCGTCATCCTCATCGCGTCAACCGTCGTGTACGGCCGCGTCCTCGTCGAGATCGGCCTGGTCGCCCCTGGCTTCCTGCCCGTCGCCGCCGGTCCCATCGGCGTCCTCGCCGCCGTCTCCGCGATCCTCGCGTTCTTCTGCTGGCGCAACGCACAGAAACGCGGCGACGATCTCCCCAAGCTCAGCAACCCCACCGAACTCGGTTCCGCTCTATTCTTCGCCGGCCTCTACGCCCTCGTCCTCGTCGCCGTCGCCGCCGCCAAGGACAGGTTCGGCCAAAGCGGGCTCTACGCCGTCGCCGCCATCTCCGGCCTCACCGACATGGACGCCATCACCCTCTCCGTGTCCCGCATGGTG
>JBIKTT010000450.1:0-2997 GCA_044347925.1 Phycisphaerales bacterium | reverse complement strand
AACAGACCAAAGCCGTCGGCCACGCCGTCCGTCTCGCGTACCTCTTCTCCGGCGTCGTCGATCTCGGCATGCGCACCGGCAAGCCCGAATACACCAAAGCCGCCGCCCGCGTCTGGGACGACATCGTCGCCAGCAAGATGTACATCACCGGCGGGATCGGAAGCCAGGGGAACAACGAGGGCTTCGGCGAAGCTTTCGACCTCCCCAACTCCAGCGCCTACAACGAAACGTGCGCATCGATCGCGTTCTTCCACTGGAACCAGCGGATGTTCCTCGCGACCCGCGAAGCCAAGTACATCGACGTCGCCGAGCGCACGCTCTACAACGCGATGCTCGCGGGGTGGTCGCTCTCCGGCGAGCGGTTTTTCTACCCCAACCCACTGGAATCGGCGCACGGCCGCTCGCGTTCGCCGTGGTTTGACTGTGCTTGCTGCCCGCCCAACGTCGTTCGGTTCATCGCGTCCCTCCCCGAGCAGGTGTACGCCTCCTTCGGTCGCGAGCTTTACGTCAACCACCTGATCTCAAGCGAGGGGCGATTCACGGTCGACGGGACCGATGTCGTCATCAAGCAGGCTTCGGGGTTGCCGTGGAAGGGTGATGTCGCGGTGACGGTGTCGCCCAACCGCCCGATCCGGATGGCCGTGCATGTGCGCATCCCGGGTTGGGCGACGGGGTCGCCGGTGCCGGGGTCGCTTTATTCGGACTCGATGGCGACCAAGCCCGCGCCGGTCGTGACCGGCCCGGACGGCTCGCCGGTCGCCGTCCGCGACGGGTACGCCACGATCGACCGCGAATGGAAGCCGGGGGACACCGTGCGGTTCACGCTGCCCATGGATGTGCGCCCGATCAAAGCCGACAGCCGCGTCGCGAGCGGCCGGTCGCGCGTCGCTATGCAGCGCGGCCCGCTCGTCTACTGCTTCGAAGCAGTCGACCAGAAGGAACCGCACGTTCTTTCGATGGTGACCGATCCCGGCGCGAAGTGGGAGCCTGTCTTTGCTCCCAAGGACCTCGGCGGGGTGGTCAAGCTGAACACCAGCGTCTCGCTTGTCAAACGCGACGAGAGCGGCAAGCCCGCGATCTCGGGGACGATGCAGGCGACCGCCGTTCCGTACTACGCCTGGGCCAACCGTGCTCGTGGCGCGATGTGCGTCTGGGTCGCGTCTGATCCGGAAGCGGCCAAGCCGCTTCCCGCGCCCACGATCGCCCACAACGCGAAAGCGAGCTCATCCTTCGGCGGGGAGGTTGCGGCCGTCAGCGACCAGCTTGAACCCGCGAGCTCCGGCGACCACGACAATCCGTTCCTCCACTGGTGGCCCCGCAAAGGCACGCGCGAGTGGGTGCAGTACGAGTTCGCCAAGCCGACCGTGGTGCAGGGGTGCGAGGTCTACTGGTTCGACGACACCGGGCGTGGCGAGTGCCGCTTGCCCGCTTCGTGGCGCGTGGAAGCCATGGTCGAAGGAGCTTGGCAGGAGGTGAAGAACCCCAGCGGCTACGGCGTCAAGGCCGACGCGTACAACGTGTGCACCTTCACGCCCGTCGAGACCACGGCTCTGCGGCTCAGCATTCAGTCACGCGAGGGCTGGTCCGGCGGCGTGCACGAGTGGCGTGTGAACGGCGGTCCGGCCAAGCCAGCCGCGGCGGCCGCAGCACAGCCCGCCATCGCCAACGGCTCGTTCGAGCAAGCCGATGGGAACGCTCCCGCGGGCTGGAAGCAGTCCATCTGGGGCGGCAAGGGTGAGCTCACGCACGCTTCTTCGGGCCGCACGGGCTCGCGCTCGGTTGCCATCCGCTCCGAAGCCGGCGGGGATCTCGCTTGGTCCGTGACCGTGCCGGTGGAGTACAACTCGAAGTACAAGCTGACCGGCTGGATCAAGACCGAGAACGTCAAGACCAAAAATGGCGGTCAGGGCGCCCTCTTCAACATCCACAACATCCAGTCGGTGCGCACGAAAGCCATCACGGGCACCAGCGACTGGACCGAGGTGAGCGCCGAGTTCGAGACCGGCTTGCAGGACCAGATCACCATCAACTGCCTCTTCGGCGGCTGGGGATTCGCGACGGGTCAAGCGTGGTTCGACGATGTTTCGCTGACGCTCATCAAGAAGGGCGAACTCGCTCCGCCGCTGATCTCCGTCGATGCGGCCGCGATCGGCGAACCGATCAGCCCCTACATCTACGGCCAGTTCATCGAGCACCTCGGCAAATGCATCTACGGGGGCATCTGGGCCGAGATGCTCGAGGATCGCAAGTTCTTTGACGCTCCCGGCACCGGCACCTCGCCGTGGAAGCCGTTCGGCGGCGCGACCGTCTCCATGCGCACGAAAGACGCGTTCGTCGGTGTGCACACGCCGGTCGTCACGCCTTCGGGCAAAGCCGGCGGCCTGGCGCAGGGGCACCTCGCGGTCCGCAAGGGCAAGTCGTACGTCGGGTCGGTCTGGGCTTCGAGCCAGGCGAGTGGCGCGACGGTGCGGGTTTCGCTGGTCTGGGGCGAGGGGGATGCGAACCGGGCGACGTTCGTGACGCCGCCCTTGGGCGCACAGTTCTCCAAGCACGAGTTCACGCTGACGGCCGCCGGGGATTCCGATGACGCCCGGCTCGAGATCGAGTCGGCGTCGGCGGTCGCGATCGGGACGGCGAGCCTGATGCCCTCGGACCACATCCGCGGGTTCCGGGCGGACACGCTGGCGCTGCTTCGCGAGCTTGATTCCCCCGTTTATCGCTGGCCAGGTGGCAACTTCGTCTCAGGCTATGACTGGCGTGACGGTGTGGGCGACCGCGACCGTCGTCCGCCCCGCAAGAACCCCGCGTGGCTCGGCATCGAGCACAACGACGTGGGTATCCACGAGTTCATGGACCTCTGCGACCTGCTGAAGACCGAAGCGTACATCGCCGTCAATGCGGGTCTGGGCGGCGTTGAGAACGCAGCGGCCGAGCTTGAGTATGTGAACGGCGGCGCCGAGACGCCGATGGGCAAGCTCCGGACTTCGCACGGGCGTC
>JBIKTT010000023.1:0-10583 GCA_044347925.1 Phycisphaerales bacterium | reverse complement strand
CCTTGATCCATCGCAGGTCGAGCTTGGCGTTGACGATGAGGTCGACGACGCGGTGCCGCTTCATGTCCTCACGGGCGTGGGAGAAGCTCTCGCGTTCGATGCGGTCGACCTCTTCGCGGGTCAGGCCGTGGTTGGGCACAACCTGAAGCTGGGAACGCCGCCCGCTCCGCCGCTCGTGCGCCGAAACCTGAAGCACGCCCGACGCGTCGACGAGGAACTCCACCTCGACCTGCGGCAAGCCGGCGGGCATCGGAGGCAAGCCGCGGAGGTGGAACGTGCCCAGGCTGCGGCAGTTCTCGACCATCTCGCGTTCGCCCTGCACGATGTGAAGCTTGATCGCGGTCTGATTGTCCACCTGCGTGCTGAACATCTCGCGGGCCCGCGTCGGCACCGTCGAGTTCCGCATCACGATCTTGGCGACGGCTCCGCCCGCCGTCTCGATGCCAAGCGAAAGCGGGATGACATCCAGCAGCAGAGCACCGGAAGCCGCGCCCGACAGAACGCCAGCTTGCACCGCGGCGCCGAGGGCCACCGCACGGTCCGGATCGATCGCGGTGTACGGCTCAATGCCGAAGCACGCCGCGACCGCCCGGCGCACCGCCGGGATGCGGGTTGAACCGCCCACGAGCACCACGGCGTCCACCGAAGCGACCTTCGCGTCCGCGAGCGCCCGGCGACAGGAAGCGATCGTGCGATCAATAAGCGGGGCGATCAACGCTTCGAGCTCTGCCCTCGTCACGACCCGCGTGTACACGCCGGAAGCGGCCGTGAGCGACGCTTGGATCTGGTCGACATCCGACAGGGCGACCTTGACGCGCTCGGCTTCGGTTTGAAGGGCCCGCTTGCGGTCCGCGTCGGGGGACGGCTCTCCGCGAGCGGCGAGGTCCTTCGCGAAAAGCTCCACGATCAGATGGTCGACATCGTCGCCGCCCAAGTGCGTGTCGCCCGCGGTGGAAAGCACCTGAAAGAACGCGGTCTCGCCCGCTTGCTCGCTCGGCGTCAGCCGAAGGATCGACACATCGAACGTCCCGCCGCCAAAGTCGTACACCGCGACGGTCCGCGTCGGTGAACCGGGCGGAAGCGTGCCCAAGCCGTACGCGAGAGCCGCGGCCGTCGGCTCATTCACGATGCGCACGACATCGAGTCCCGCGAGCCGGCCCGCGTCGCGCGTCGCTTGCCGCTGAGCGTCGTCGAAGTACGCCGGGACGGTCACCACGGCTTTGCCGATGGGGAATCCAAGAGCACGCTCGGTGGTCGCTTTCAGCGTGCGGAGGATGATCGCGGAGACCTCCTGCGGCGTGACGGTGCCAGCGGAGGTCTGGACACGAGCGGTGTTGTTGGGCCCGTCGACGACGGTGTAGCCGAGGAAGGGGAGGTCGGCCGCCGCGTCGGCTTTCGACCGGCCCATCAGCCGCTTGACGCTGGCGATGGTGGTCGACCCGGGCGAGCTTCCGAGCTTGGCGTCGTGACCGACGACGGGGTCGCCTTCGCCAAACCGCACGACGCTCGGAAGCATCGAGCGGCCCTGAGCATCCTCGAGCACGCGCGGCCCTGAAGCGTCGAACCACGCGACGAGGCTGTTGGTCGTGCCAAGATCGATCCCGACGATCGGCTCGCGGGTTTGGGGTGCGGAAGCGGGTTTTGCGGACGGGCTGGACATCTGACACGAGCGTAGCGGGCGGCTTTCGGGGCTTCCCGATCGCTTTAAGCCCGGGGCCCGATGATCCCGATCATCCGCCCGGTGACCCCGGCATCGCGGCGGTGCGAGAATAAGAGACCTTTGTCCCCGACGGTGCAGCCGGGGTCGATGTCGAAGCGGGAAATGCCATCTTGGCGAAGCTGCTCGGCGAGTGCGGCTTTGATGTCGACATGCCACTTGCCGGGCGTGGCCCCGGCTTTGATCAGGCTTGAGGCTGCGGGGCCAAACGCGATGCGGAACTCCTCGGCGACCTCCGCACCCACCTCGAAAGCGTCGAAAGAGATGCACGGGCCGATCGCCGCGGCGATCTCGACGCCCGAGAGGCTTCGCATCGCACGCACCGCCGCGGGAAGCACGCCCGCGACCACGCCGCGCCACCCCGCGTGCACCGCGCCGACGACGCGGCCGTCGACCGTCGACAGAAGCGCGGGGCAGCAGTCCGCGACGCGGACCGCGATGAGCGTCTTGGGGTCATCGGTCACGATCGCGTCCGCTTTCACATCACCCCAGACGATCCGCCCCGACCCGGAAGCGTCAGCGCCCGATCCGCTTGCGTGCACATGCACCGCCGCTCCGTGCACCTGATGAACCTGGATGATCCGCCGACCTGCACAGCCGAGAGCATCCGCGACGCGGGCGAAATTGGCTTCGATGTTGGCTTTGGGGTCGCGGGCGACGCCGGGCGGGAGCTCACCGGGGTTGCCGAAGTTGAGGGAGTCGAAAGGCGGCGACGAAACGCCGCCGACGCGCGTGGTGAAGGCGTGGGGGACGCGAAGCTCGGCCAACGCACTCGAGGACTGCAGCTGAGCCGGGCCCTGATGGGTGACGGTCGATTTCATCGACGAACTCCGGGCTTCGGGGCGGATTGATCCGCGATGCTCTCGCACGCTTGCACGACCTTCGCCGTGTCAAGCGGCAGGATCGGACCGGTCTCGATGGTGAGCACACCCGCATCGCAGGTGATTTGGCTACGCGGCGGCAAGACGAGAAGCCGCTCTTGCACGCTTCGGTTCAGGTGCTTCTCGATCTCGTACAGATCACCGGTTTCGAGACGAAACCGGCGGTCAAAGTCCGGATGGGCGAAGCCGGAGTTGGTCGCCTGCATGCCGAGTTTGGGGCGTTCCATGACGCTGTGCGCGGGGTTGATCGTGAAGTCGGGCCAGGCGTCGGGCACTTCGATCCAGATGTGGAGCGATGAATGCTGAGCTTCTCTCGCGGAACTCGTTGCAAGGATCGAGACGGTCGGTTTGGTGAGAACGAACGAACTGCCCATCAGCTCGAACAGCCGCGAGAGCGGCCCGCGAGATGGCTCCGCATCGTTCCTCTCGTCTTCGCAATCCTGAGTTTCGTCTTTGAACCCCGCCTTCTCAAGCTCGACGCGGATAGCGCGGAGATCAGACCGGCGAATGAGAATGGCGGCGACCAGGAATGCGACGGCACCGATACCCAAGCCGATCGCGCCGGACCATCGAAGGTCACCGCCGATGACCGTCCCAACCGCGGCACCCGCGATCACTCCCGCGACCATGAAGACGATTTGGTTGACGAAGCGTCTCACGCGCTCACGTTCATCACAACCTTGATTCCCTCGCCGGAGATCATGGTCTCGTGGGCTTTCTCGAACTGTTCGAGGGGGAACTCGTGCGTCACGATCTCCTCGAGCTCGAGCTTGCCGCTGAGCAACAGCTCTTCCATCTGGTACCACGTCTCGAACATCTTGCGGCCGTTGATGCCCAGAACGGTCGCACCCTTGAAGACGACGTGCTCGGTGATGTTCCAGGTGATGGGCTTGCTCGGGATGCCCAGGATCGCGGCGACGCCGCCGTTGCGCATCGCGCGGAAGCCCTCATCGAACGCGGAGGGAGCGCCGCTCATCTCAAGCAGAGCATCCACGCCCTCGCCGCGGGTGGCTTTCTTGATCTCGTCGATATAGCCCTTGCCCTGGCGGACATCGAAAGCCTCGACCGCGCCCAGCTTCTTGGCGAGCTTGAGGCGTTCGGGGTTGACGTCGGTGGCGAAGATGCGGCCCGCGCCGGCGGCTTTCGCGACGGTCACGGCCATAAGGCCGATGATGCCGACGCCGCTGATGAGCACGCTCTTGGCCGAGACGTTGGCGGCCATCACGGTGTGCACCGCGTTGCCCAGAGGATCGAGCACCGCCGCGAACTTGTCGGGGATCGACGCGTGCACCGGCCAGACGTTCTCTTCGGGGACGACGACGTACTCGGCGAAGCAGCCGTCGCGGTCGATGCCGACGATGCGGGTGTCGCTTGCGATGTGAGCGTTCCCGGTGCGGGCGTTGTAGTCGGCCCACGCGGTGATGTGCCCTTCGGCCGAGACGCGGAGGCCGGGCTTGTACTTGGTGACGGCGGAGCCGACGGCTTCGATCACGCCGACGAACTCATGGCCGGTGACGATGCCGACGGGAATGCGGCCTGCGGACCAGGCGTCCCATTCCCAGATGTGGCGATCGGTGCCGCAGATGCCGACCTTCTTGACGCGGATGAGGACATCGCGGGGGCCGACGGAGGGCTTGGGACGGGCCGGGTCAAACTTCAGACCCACGCCGGCGTGGTGCTTGTAGAGCGCCCGCATCGTCCCCGAGCCCGGAGTGAGGTTCAGGGGGCCGGTTCCCGTTCGAACTGCCGTCGTCATGGAGATCCTCGCTGGGTCGGTCGGCGGCATCGGATCGCCGAAGGGGGTGGTGGGTTATCCGTCATGCCGACGGCTGAACGGAGTCTAGGTTCGAGCGGTCCGGAGATCGGCCCCGGCCAACTCCAAAAAAGTGAACCCGGCGGTCCCGGCTTGCGATAGAACAAGGCGGGTCCGACGGTCGGCTCCGCGGAGTGGCGGGGGCCCGGACAAGCCGGTAGCCGCCGCCTTGGTCGGGTACAGTTCACCATGAGCCGAGCAACCGCCAGTACGGGGAATGTTCAGGGGACCAAGGTCCTCGGGACGCGGCCGTACTTCTACGAAGCCGCCAAGCCCGGCGGCGGACGGACCCTCGGCCTTCTCCGGGCCCGCGACCAGCGAGACCTCTCGGCCCAGCTTCGCGGTCAGAAACTCGTCCCCCTCCGTTCCTGGGCTTTGCCCGCCCTCGGCGGCATCGGCGAAGCCCGCCCGGTCTCGATGAAGGATCAAGCCGAGCTTCATACCCAGCTTGCCCAGCTTCTGACCCGCGGCGTGCCCTTGGTCGAAGCTCTTGAGGTCTGCGAGTCGGCCGTCTCGGCCGGGATGAAGCCGCGTGTCGCCAAAATGCGCGAGCTCGTGGCGGCGGGAAGCAGCTTCTCGGACAGCCTGACGGGTGTCGGCGGCTTCGACGGCGTGACCATCTCCGTCTACCGCGCGGCCGAGCGCACGGGCGATCTCGGCGGTGCCGCCAAGCAGCTTTCCGCGACGGTGCGGCGTCAGGTCGCCATCCGCGGCAAAGCCCTCACGCTGATGCTCTACCCGATGATCGTTCTGACGATCAGCTTGGTCGTCTCGGTGGGCATGATGACGCTTGTGGTCCCCCGCATCATCGAATCGCTCAAGCAGTCGATGAGCGAGATGCCGTGGTTCAGCGAATTGGTGTACCAGGTCGGCGTGACGCTCCGCGACAACTTCCTGTGGTTCGCGGGCGGGCTTGCGCTGCTCGTGGTGCTCGTCGTGGTCTTCCGAGGCGCGGTCGCGGCGGGCATCGGCCGCGTGATGCGGACGCTCCCGTTCATGAAGGATGTCGTGATGGCGCAGGAGTGCGCCCGGTTCTTCACGGTGATGTCGGCGATGACCAAGACGGGCGTGGTGCTTGCGGATGCGCTCTCGGTCGCCGAAGGCGCCGTGTCGCACCCGCAGCTTCGCCGTGAACTCACGCGGCTCCGGACGCGCCTCATTGAGGGCGGCGTGCTTCGCGTCCTCATCGACGAGGTCAAGACGCTCCCGCTCCCCAGCCGCCGCCTGCTGATCGCGGCCGAGCGGTCCGGCGACCTTCAGCAAGCTTTCGACACCCTCGCGGCCGACATGGCCGACGAGGTGGACAAGCAGTCCCAGCGGCTCCTGGCCGTCCTCGAGCCCGCGATGATCGTCCTGATGTTCCTCATGATCGGCTCACTGGTGATGTCGATCATGGTCCCGCTGATTTCGCTCACAAGCCGCGTCCAGGGTGTGTAAACGCTCGAACGCTTCGGAGAATCGGTCATGAATCGTCGGAAACTCAATCACGCTTCCCGCGCCTTCTCGATGCTCGAACTCACCTTCGTGCTCGTCGTCATCGGCGTCCTCCTCGCCGTCGCCGCTTTCAACTTCGGCACCTTCACAGAGAAAGCCAAGATCAAAGCGACCAAAGCCACCATGTCCATCATCAAGCAGTCCATCCAGATGTACAACGGTGAGAACTCCGCCTATCCCACCGCCCTCCAGGCCCTCGTCCCCGGCTACATCGATCCGAACAAGCCGCTCGTCGACGGCTGGAACCGCCCGTTCTACTACGAGCCCAACCCCACCGACCCCAACCGTCCCTACACGCTCCGTTCCAACGGCACCGACGGCATCTCCGGCTCCGCCGACGACATCGACGTCTGGACCATGAACAACCCGGGTCAGTGATCCGGCCCTCGCTCGCACAAGCACAGAACAGAAGCAGCCATCCGTGACACGCCGCTCCGTCCATCTCGCCCGCCCCGGCCTCTCGATGCTCGAGGTGGTCTTCGCGATGGCTCTGCTCGGCGTCGTCATCATGGCCACGATGAGCGTGCTCTCCTTCGTCCACGGCAGCCAGGTCCGCGAGCAGCGCAACCTCGCCGCCGCCGAGCTCGCCAACCGCCTCCTTCTCATGTACATCGACGACCCCAACTCGCCGTGGCAGGAAGGCGACACCATCACCTGGTCCACCGGCGAAGCCTACCGCTGGGAGCTCATCCGAAGCGACGTCAAGATCGATTCCGCGACACAGCCGCCCACCGAGATGAACACCAACCAGGGTTTCGGCCTCGAGCGGATCCACCTGATCCGCGCCCGCGTTTGGCTTGACGAGCAGTTCGGCGGCTCACGCGAGTTCGACGAATCTTCGCCCAACGCCGAGATTTCCCGCCTGATGGACCCGATCTCGAACATGACGCGGCCCGACACGGGCAAGAGCATGTACGAGAAGTACCGCGGCTCGATGTCCGACTACCTGCGTTCGGGCCGGATGTCGGGCTGGCGCGGCCGCGAGGGGATCAGTGGTGGGGGCGGCGGCCGTTCTTCGGGGGGCGCGAAATGAACCCTCGCATCCGGCTACGCCGCGGTTTCACGCTGATCGAGCTCACACTTTCGACCGCGATCGCCGCGGTGGTCATCGGTGCTTCGCTGGCGATGTTCAACGCGGTGGACCGCGCCGACCGCAAGCTCGCTGGCCGGTACGACCGCGCTGCCGACATCGAGCGCACCCGCCGCGCCTTCCAGAACGCGTTCGCTTCGATCGCTACCTCCGAACGTCCCCGCCCGCGCACTCAGAACCCCGACGGCGGTCCCGCATCCGGCCTTCCCGGCGCGGGCTCCCAGCCGCGCGTGGACCCCAAAGCCGGGCTGAACTCCGAGGGCTCGGCCGAGCAGCCCTCCGGCGATTCCGTCCCGCCCCCGCCTCCGCCGCGGGTCACGCTCGCGCCCGATACCGGTCCGGACTCGGACCCCTTCCTTTCGGCCGCCGGCATCCAGCGGCTTGAGATGGTCCTCACGACCTCGCCCGTCCCCGTCTTCAAGCGCGAAGGTTCGGACGAAGCCCGCGTCGCCGCCGCCGAAGCCGAAGCCGAGGACAACCGCGTCGACCCCAGCGCCTCCGGCGGCGCTCGCGCCGTCCGCGGCGCGTTCGTTCTCCGGCCTCAGCAGTCCCGCCCCGGCCCCGACCTCCGCGCCGACCTCGCCGACCGCCCGCTCATGGAGCTTTGGTGGCAGCCCTTGCCGCCGGCGCAGGAAGACCCGGACGCCGAGCCGCTCCCGATGTCGCTTTCCGCCGGCTACCCCACGATGCTGACCTCCGACGTGCTCCGGTGCACGTGGCGGATGTACCGCGAAGGGCAGTGGACCGAGCAGCACGCCGCGACCTGGCGCGATGAACTCCCCGCCTACGTCGAGGTGCAGATGGACTTCGCCAACGGCCAGTCCACCAAGTGGCTCATGGAAATCGATAGCGTCTCGATGGCGGAAGTCACGCTGAACGAAGAGGGCGCCGAAGCCGCGTCCGGGGCGGCGGGAAGCGGCGGCCGAAATTCCGGCCGCGACTCCGGCCGCAACACCGGCGGCACACGCTCGGGCGGATCTGGGGGCGTCGCCGGCCCCAAGAGGCAGTTCCGCGAATGAAACGCCGCGCGTTCATCATGCCCCTGGTCCTCATGCTCACCATGGTGCTCACGCTCACCGCGGCGTTCGTCCTCCAGCGCCAGGGGTCGCAGTCGATGATC
The DNA here is from genome assembly GCA_044347925.1 of Phycisphaerales bacterium. Classification (GTDB taxonomy): domain Bacteria; phylum Planctomycetota; class Phycisphaerae; order Phycisphaerales; family UBA1924; genus UBA2396. The sequence goes on along the minus strand of JBIKTT010000023.1, from coordinate 2,468 downwards.
CAGCGCCGCCACATGGCGCAGTACGAATCGCACCACACCACCCGCGGCGTCGCCGACGTCATCGAAGCCTGGCTCACCGGCGGCGGCCGGTACAAGTCCTTCCGCGACCGCATCGACGGCGACGGCAAGATCCTCGACATCACCGTGCCCGACGGCCTCTCCGTCAAGTCCCAGGGGTCCGACGTCCTCCGCATCTCCGTCAAAGACGCTCAGGGCACCCTCCTGTCGGACTTCTCCGGCCTCACCGGCCAGTCGTTCCTGGACTCCAAAGCCGCTCTTGACGCTCTCAAGGAAGAAGCCCCGACCAACTGGCGGTCCTTCACGCGCCCCCTCGGCCCCACACAGGTCAGCCTCGCCGAAGCCAAACGCGAGGTGCTCTCCGCCATCGTTCAGGGCATCACCGGCTCCATCCACGACGGCCAGGAGTTCGTCCGAAGCGTGATGCAGCTGCGTGAACAGGGCCCCATCGACGCCCAGATGCTCAGTCAAGCGGTGATCGACGCGGGCCTTCCCCCCGAGCAGCAGGCCCAGCTCAACCGGATGATCACCTCCGAAACGACGTTCTGGACCCTCCGGGTCGACGTGCTCCGGAACGGATCGCTCCTCGTGGGCCGGTACGAGGGGTATCTTCTGACGACCGGCCCGTCGCGGAGCGCGGGCCAGCAGGGCCAGAACCGCCGCGGCCACGTGATGAATCTGAAATGGGTGCCCCCGGCGTAAACTCACGCCGCTTCGATCTCGTATCATGGTTGTGCTGGTCGCTTGCGGGCGCGTCGCCCGTGCGAAGGATCCAAGGTCATGTTGTTCCGAACCCTCAATCGCGCCAACGCCGCAACCTACTCGCTGATCGCGATGGCGCCCCTCGCCCTCGGCATCGGCGCGGCGATCTGGGTGCTCCAAAGCGAGCCGGTCAACTACGTGGGTCTGGTCGAGAGCGCCACCAAGCCCTACCAGTCCCCCGCGCCGGTCACTCCCCCCCCGGTCAAGCCCACCGATGAGCCCGAAGAATCCCAGGCACGCGGCTCGGTCATCGCCGCGAGGTTTGATTCGATCAAGAACCGCCCCGTGCCCATCCAGCCCGAGCACGTAGACCCCGGCACGATCGAAACGCCCCCCACGCCGACCGAAACCATCGGGGACATCAAGTACGTCGGCCCCGTCCGTCTCGGGCCCGTCATGCTCGCGGTCATGAACATCGAGGGCAAGCAGCAAGCCGTCGGCAAGGGCAAGTCCATCACCTACACCGTCGACTCCGCGCCGCGCACCGCCAAGGTCAAAGCCGTCACCGAAACCGAGGTCATCCTCGAGGTCAACGGCGCGGAACAGATCATCGCTAAGGGTGATAGCTCCGGCGACGTGCTCACCTGGGTCGGCGGCGCCAAGCCTGCCCGCTCCAAGACCGTCTCGATGAAGAAGAACTCGACGCCCAAGAGCGGAGCCCATCCGCTGGACGCCAACGCGTCCTCCGAGTACCTCGCCAAGAAGAACGAAGCTCTCGCCAGCATGGCTCCCCTCCTGGATCAGATCGCCAAGACCAAGAGCCCGGAGATCGCGGCCAAGCTGAAGGAAAAGATGATCTCCGCAGCTAAAGCCAAAGGGCTTGATCCTTCCGTGATCGAGGAAGAGGTCGAGCGGATCAAGGAAAGCGGGGGGGAGAAGTAAGTGGCAGTTCGCGTGTGCTATGTGCAGCGTGGTGTGAAGGGTGACTCGATCCTCGGGCTCCGCCTCGTCGCGGAACGCTCCGAAGAATCCTGGGTCGCTCCTCCCCCTCGAGAGAACGCCCCCCTCACCGCCGACGTCACCGCCGCGGCAAGCTGGCTTGCGAGCAAGCTCAAGCCCGCCGGTGCCAAGCTCGAGGTCATGTGCCTTGACACCGAAGGGGCTCTCTGCGGCTGGATGCCCGCCGCCTCCGCCGATCCCGACGTGCTGGGCGTCCTCGCTCGCCAGTTCGGCGAAACCCCCGGTCAGGAAGGGCACGCCCAACGCTCCGCTCTCGCCGAATCCGCCGCCACCCGCGAGGAAGCGTCCGTCGCTTTGCTCGGGGACCCGCCGGAAGCCAAGGTCGCCGGGCGCGGCAAAGCCGCTTCCGTGAAAGCCGTCCGGTCCGGCGTGCTCGCCGTCTCGGATGTCCCCGCCCGCCTGCTCGCCGATGCGCTCGATCAGCGCGGCGTCAGCGTCGGGATCGTCACGACCCTCTGGCACGCGCTGGCCTCCGTCTGGGACCCCTCGGCCCGCCGCGCGCCCGTCGAAAACGCAGCCGAAGAAACGACGTTCCCGACCACGGCGATCATCGCGGCCGACCCCTCCGGCCGACTGGTCTGGGCGTGGTCCTGCGGCGGCACGCTTCTGGCTGGCGGCTCGATGCGCGTCCCCTCCGAACGTCTCGCGCACGAAGGTGCCATCGTCGAAGCCGGTCGTACCGGGTCCTTCCCCGGCCGCGACACCGGACCCTCGCATCACATCGTCAT
>JBIKTT010000448.1:0-3005 GCA_044347925.1 Phycisphaerales bacterium | reverse complement strand
TCGGGATCGACGAGATCGTCGCACAGCCGTGGCGCGTTCTGCAGCGGCCGTCGACCAAGGAACTCCGCGAGCAGCTCGTCTACGACTCGGCCCGGGCTTACGCCCAAGCCGTCGGCGACGTCCGCGCTCTGGGCGAAACCCTCGAATCCACCATCGCTCGCTCGGACCCGGCCGACCCCGCGGCTCTCGGCGAGATCCTCGCCCAACTCAAGCAAGCGATGAACACCGCGAAGGGTGCTCAGGAAGAGTTCGAGAAGAACCTGCTCCAAGCCCTCATCGAATCGCGCGACGGACGCTGATCCGCACCACGCCAAGCTCCCCGCCGTCTCGTGAAGCGTTCAACCTCCAAGCCCGGCCACCGCATCCCGCTCGGGTTGTTCTATCTCAAGCCCGGATCGCCCCATCGCTCGCACGGGCTGACTCCCCCATCGCCGCCGGGACACCACTGGACCCCCGAGCCGCCGACCGCACCACCGGACCGGCTTGTGGTGCTGATCCACGGGCTCGACGAACCGGGACGCATCTGGGATGACGCGGGGCCGGCGATCGCTTCGGCCGGGCTTTGCGTCGCGAGGTTCGACTATCCGAACGATCAGGCGATCTCGGCTTCGGCGGACCGATTGCTCGCAACCCTCGCCGAGCTTGCCGCGATGGGGGTGCGGACCTTTGACGCGATCGGTCACTCGATGGGCGGTCTGGTCGCTCGCGATGCGCTCACGAGGCCGGCAAAGCCGGGGACCCTGCCCGCGCCGCAGCGGCTGATCACGATCGGGACGCCGAACAAGGGCTCACCGCTTGCTCGCCATCGCTGGGTCGCCGAAGCTCGCGAGCAATTGGCCCGCTGGGCCGAAAGCCCGGGGTGGACTCCGCCGGGTTCGGCCAGCCCGCGGGGGGAGCGCGGCCGGGCGGGCGTGGACCTCATGCCGGGCTCGCCGTTCTTCACTGATCTGGAGACAAGGCCGTTGCCCGAGGTCGCGATGACGATCATCCTGGGCCGGCTGCTGCCGCTTCCGCCCGAGCGGAACACCGTGGGGCGGGCGATTCTGGACGCGATGGGAGACGGGGTGGTGTCGGTGGCTTCGGCGCGTCTTGCGGGCGTGCGGGACGTGGTGGAACTTTGCGCGACGCACCGGGGTCTGGTGCGGAACGTCTCCCCGACGGATGCGGTCCGGACGCGGCTTGGTCGGGCGGCGAAGGGCCCGGTGCCCCCGGCGATCCCTGTGATTCTCGACCGGCTGCTCCGTCGGGCGGATTGAGCCCGTCACGCGGGGTCGGCGTGTGGTACGCTCCGGTGTGGCTCAGCGTCGTCACCATTACGAGCACGCTTTTGAGACATTCCTCCGCACGCGGCGTGTGCCGTACGTCGCGGTGGATGAAGCCAAAAAGGCGCTTGTTCCCGAGGGGCAGCCGCTTCTGGTGCGCACCGCGCCGGATGGGTCGACGGCGGCGGCGCTGAAGTCCTTCGACTTTGTCATCTATGGGCAGGGCTCGAACCTGCTGGTGGAGGTCAAGGGGCGGCGGATCGCGCGGCGGATGATCGCGAACCCGGCGGCTCCGCCCAAGGGCAGGCTTGAAAGCTGGGTGACGCTTGATGATGTGAGCTCGCTCGAAGCGTGGGGCCGGCTTTTCGGGCCGGAGTTCATGCCGGCGTTCGTGTTCATCTACTGGTGCGATGAGCAGCCGCCGGACGCCCTCTTCGAAGAGATCTTCGAGCATCGCGGACGGTGGTACGCGCTGCGAGCGATCACGCTTGGTGACTACATGAGCGCGATGAAGGTGCGGAGCCTGCGCTGGCGGACGGTGCACCTGCCGACGGCGGCTTTCGACCGGCTGAGCAGGCCGTTTGCCCCGGCGCCGACGGCTCGCGGACTTCAGCTCACGGACGCTCCGCCCGGCCCGCCGGTCTTTGAACCCTTCTGAGAGCGCGACGCCAGAACGATCCGGAAAAAGAAACGAGCCCGCGGGAGTGTCCCGCGGGCTCGGTGGTTTACTGAGTGGCTGATCGCTTAGCAGCCGGTCGTGTAGGCGTCGGTGAACTCGATGTAGTCGAAGAAGTCGATGAAGCCGTCGGCGTTGAAGTCGCCGCCGTTGAGGCCGTCCTCGAAGGCGGTCACGAAGTCGAGGTAGTCGAAGAAGTCGACGAACTGGTCGCAGTTAAAGTCAGCACCGCAGACCGAGACGGTCGCGACGTTGCTGGTGACCGAGCCGCAGGAGTTGGACACGAGCACGCGGTAGTCGCCGGCGGTCGCGACGCTCACGTTGACGAGGTAGGTCGAGGACGTCGCTCCCTCGATGTTCTGGCCGTTGCGCTGCCACTGGTAGGTGAGGTTGGAACCGGTCGCCGTGACCGAGAGGTTCACCGTGCCGCCGGTGCAGCCGAAGGTGCCCTGCGGGTGGTTGGTGATCGCCGCGGCCTGGTTGACGGTGACGTTGGCGGCGTTGCTCGTGACGCTGCCGCAGGCGTTGGTCACGATGACGGTGTAGGTGCCGGAGTTGGCGCTGGTGGGGTTGGCGACCGAGTAGGTGGCGCTCGTCGCGCCCTCGATGTTGTTGCCGTTGCGGCGCCACTGGTAGGTCAGCGTGCCGCTGCCGGTCGCCGTGACCGACAGGTTCAGGGCCTCGCTCGAGCAGATGTTCTGACCCTGGGGCTGAGCCGTGATGGAGACGGACTGATTGATGGTCACGACCGCGGCGTTGCTCGTGACGCTGTTGCAGTTGTTGGAGACGACGACCGTGTAGTTGCCCGCGTCCGCGGCGGTCGGGTTGGCGACCGTGTAGGTCGAAGCCGTCGCGCCGTTGATGTTGTTGCCGTTGAGGCGCCACTGATAGGTGGGGTTGCCCGTCGCGGTGACCGAGAGGCTCAGCGCCTGACCGGAGCAGAGCGACCGGTTCTGCGGCTGAGTCGTGATCGCCGCCGCGGGGTTGACCACGACCGCCGCCGCGCCGCTGGTGGCGTTGGAGCAGCTGTTGCGGACGACCACGGTGTAGTTGCCGGCGTTGCCCGC
>JBIKTT010000449.1:0-3005 GCA_044347925.1 Phycisphaerales bacterium | reverse complement strand
GCCAGCGCGGGTCGGTCCAGCTTTCGATGCGGAGCTGGACGCCCATGAGCCAGTCGCGGGCACCGGAGGCTTGCAGGCGAGCGGCTTCGGAAGCGACCCTCGCCAAGCAGTCCTTGACGCTCGTGCACTCGCCAAGCCGGAGCATGCCCAGAGCACGACCGTGCCACGCGAGGTGGACGTGAGCTTCGCGAAGGCGAGCGGGACGCGGGATCGTCATGACGCCCCCTTGCGGAGAAGAGAGTCCACACGCTCCGCGGCCTCATCGCTGGTGGTCGCGGGCGTCTCGAACGGCAGGCGTTCAACGCCGCGCGGCGTCCGAATGTCGACGCCGAGCTCATCGACGCCCACGGTCCGCGACCCGGCGGGGAAGCCGAGCTGCACCAAAGCCGAAGCGTTGAGCTTGCGAACCAAGGCGACCTCGGCGCGACCGAGTTTGCTGATCGCGCGGGCTTCGGGTCCGTCGAAAACTTCGACGCCAAGCCGCGCCCAGGAGGTGAACAGGCGGTAGAAGAACTGCTCGGGAGTGCCGTGGTACCCGATCCAGCGGTCGCACGCGGGGTCCTTGGTCGGGTCGAGCACGATCGGCGTCGCCGCGATGCGAAGGGCGGTGTCGGCTTCCTCGGGGATGCAGAGCACCCACTCAGCCCCATCGACGTTCTCGGGCCCGAGGGAAATCACAGGCTCACCCGTGACCGGGTCGATGACGTACCGGATCTGGGTTGCTCCCCCGTCGGAAAGCAGCATGCCGGTGGTGTGCGCCCGCAGAACTTGCGCCGGGGGGAGCGGGCTTGCGGGCTTGGAATCGGGGGTCATCGCGGGAATCGTGCGCGGGCTGAGGGCCGGAAGCAAGAAGCCGCGACGGATTCCCAACAACGGCGCATCCAGACTGCCATGCCACTCCGCCGCTTCATCCCCGCTCTCACCACCCTCGGCGTCGTCGCCGGGTTGGCGGCGGCGCGGATGGTGGTCGAGGTCCTTCCGGTGAACCAAACGGTCGCCGCGGTCGCGGAGTGGATTCACGGCCCCGAGCGGGTGGAGGAACCCCCTCGCCCAAAGATCGCCAAGCCGGTCGCAGACCCCAAGCCGCCCTTGGCCAAGGTTCCGCAGGTGATCGAGATTGAAATCCTGGGCGGGACGACGTGCGACGAAACCGAGCTTTCCCCCACGGATCGGCCGAGCTATGAGCCCTTGCCGACCGTGACCAACAGCCTGATGACGTCTCACCTGCGGGGCGGGGCGTAGCCGGTCGGCCGGTTACGATCCCCGCGATGACACTCCTTTCGCGCGACGCCTTCATCAAGCTGATCCACGAGAGCCGCGGCCCGGGCGAGCAAGCGACGCTCGCCGTCCCCCTCGCGGTCCGACTCCTTGCCGACCAGCTCACGCCCGTGCTCGCGTACCGGCGGCTTGTCGCTCCGGATGAGCGGACCGCGCCATCGTTCCTGCTCGAGTCCGTCGAGGGGGGTGAGCGTCAGGGTCGGTTTTCGATCCTGGGAAGCCGGCCGGCGCTCGAGGTCATCACGCACACCGTGGATGATGCGGCGGATCATGTGGAAATCATCGACCATCGGCTGAGCGCCGAGCTTGCAGAGAGCATGAGCGACGAAGCGGAGGAGGACAACCCGCTTTTCGTCCCCCGCGCGATCTCCAGGCGATTCAAGCTCGTGATGCCGCCGTCGTCGGGACCGCGGAACTCGCTTCCCAAAGCGTTTCTGGGCGGGTGGGTCGGATACGCCGCGTACGACACGGTGCGGTACGGTGAGCCGGACAAGCTGGCTTTCGGGAACGCCCCGCCGGACGATCGCGGCCTTCCGACCGTGCACTTTGCGTTCTACGACGGCGTGGTGGTCTTCGATCACGTCGACAAGCTGGTCTACGTCGTCGAACTCGCGATGGTGAGGCCGGGCCAGGATCCGGGCGGAGCGTACGACCTCGCGATCGCGAACCTCGAGGAGCGGGTGGAGGAGATTCAGCGGCACGTCAAGCCGCTCGCGTCGGGGCGGGTCGGGGAGGACAGGCCCCCCACCGCGATGTCGAGCAACATCACCCGCGAGCAGCACGCGAGCATGGTGGACCGGGCGAAGGAGTACATCCGCGCCGGCGACATCTTCCAGGTGGTGATCGGGCAGCGCTTCGAGCGGCAGAGCGCGGTGGACCCGTTTGATGTGTACCGATCGCTCCGCGCGGTCAACCCCTCGCCGTACATGGGGTACCTGCAGTGCCGTGGCTGCATCCTCGTCGCGAGCTCACCGGAAATTCTGTGCCGAGTGCGGGCCAAGGACGGCGGCAAGTTCGAAGTGACCAACAGGCCGCTGGCCGGGACGCGGCGGCGCGGTGCGACGCCGGAAGAAGATCGACGCCTCGAACGCGAGCTTTTGGCCGACCAGAAGGAACGCGCCGAGCACATCATGCTGGTGGATCTTGGACGCAACGACGTGGGCATCGTCGCCAAGCCGGGGACGATCGAGCTTGCGAAGGTGATGGAAGTCGAGCGGTACAGCCACGTGATGCACATCAGCAGCACGGTGACGGGCGAGCTTCGAGAGGGGCTTGACTGCTGGGACGCGCTGCGTGCGGCGCTGCCGGTAGGGACGATCTCGGGGGCTCCCAAGGTGCGGGCGATGCAGATCATCGATGAGCTTGAGACGCTCCGGCGCGGGCCGTACGGAGGCGGGTTCGGGATCGTCGGGCTTGACGGACAGATGGACATTGCGCTGGCGCTGCGGACGATCGTCGTACCCACGAACCGGTTCGACGGGACGCGGTGGACGTATCACCTTCAGGCCGCGGGGGGCATTGTCGCCGACAGCGACCCCGGCGATGAGTACATGGAGACGGTGAACAAAGCCGCCGCGCTGTCACGGGCGATTGACGTCGCGGAACAGGCCTTCGGCGCGTAAAGAAGCCCACGGGTTCACACCCGTGGGCTTCAGGACAGTCGGTGTTCAGTCGCGGGGTCGATCAGCAGCCGAGCTCGAAGGCGAGGACGAAGTCGTCGTAGTCGA
>JBIKTT010000446.1:0-3010 GCA_044347925.1 Phycisphaerales bacterium | reverse complement strand
CTCTGCTTCCACGCCAACCTCCTCTCCATCTTCCCCGCTCCCGGCAAAACCCGCGGACAGCCCGCGACCGTCAAGATCGAGCCCGCCGCTTCCTTCGTCGAGGTTGACTCCACCGCCACCACCGCCGGTCCCAAAGAGCCCAACACCGTCCGCGCCGAACGCGTCACGACCCCCGTCGGCCCGGGCCCGAACGCGAGCACGCCCTACCGCTTCCGCGTCCGCGGCGAGGTCTCCCAGCCCCTCGTCGAACCGATGGAGCTCCCCCTCACCGAGAACCCAAGGTTCTTCGGCATGGTCCTCGCCGAAGAACTCGCCCGCGCCGGCATCAAGGTCGGTTCCCCGGGCAAACCCGGCATCCAAGCCGTCCGCCTCGCCGAAACCTCCGAGTCCTTCGACGGCGCCCGCACCCTCGTCAGCGTCGAAACCCCCATCGCCGACGTGCTCGCCCGCTGCAACACCAACTCCATGAACCTCTACGCCGAGTGCCTCGTCAAGATGGTCGGCCACAAGGTCACCAACGAGCCCGGCTCCTGGCGCAACGGCCCCGAGGTCGTCCGGATGTACCTCACCCAGCGCCTCGGCCCCGAGTTCGCCGCTTCCACCACCATCGCCGACGGCTCGGGCCTCTCCGACGACAACAAGGTCGCCCCCGCGACCCTCACCCGCTGGCTCGACGTCGTCGCGTCCGACCCCGCCATCTCCGCCGCGTTCCTGACCTCCCTCGCCACGCCCGAAAGCCCCTCCTCCCGCATGCGCCGCCTCGCCCGCGCCGGCCTCAAGGGCCAGGTTCGATGCAAGACCGGCCACATCAACGGTGTGCTGAGCCTGACCGGCTACGTTGAATCCCCGACTCCCAAGTCCGGACCGGCCACCACGCCCTCGCGCGTCGCTTTCAGCCTCATCTACAACGAAGCCAAGGGCTACCGCGGCGCCGAAGCCGTCGACATGCAGGAAGAAATCGTCAAAGCGATCGACACCTGGATGAACCGCCGGAAGTAAAGCCGGGCCCGAACCCCGCGGCCGGCATCCCGCAAGCTCCAAACTCGGTGCAAAACCGCCCAAAAACGAAGCACCCCCGAGGTTCGCCCGGGGGTGCTTGCTTCAGTCAGTGTTGAGAGAGGTCTGAAATCAGACCATCGCTTAAACCATCGCCTTGAGGGCCTTGAGCGGGCGCACGCGGATCTTCGTGCTGGCGGGCTTGGCCTTGACGGTCATCATTTCGCCGGGCTTGAAGGGGTTGGCCTTCTCGGTCGCCTTGGTGGCGGCCTTGTAGATGGACTGAACCTTCATGAGGCCGGGGACGACGAACACGCGGGGCTTGTCGGCCGAGGGCTTGGCCAGGTCGGCGGCCATCACGGCGGAGAGGGTCTCGAAGATACCCGCGACCTGCTTGCGGCTGATGCCGTTGTGCTCGGCGAGGATCGTGTACAGCTCGCTCTTCTTGCGGAGCTTGCCGGCGGCGGCGATCTTCGGGGCCTTCACAGCCTTGGGAGCGGCGGCTTTCGCGGCGGGCTTGGCTTTCGGGGCGGCTTTCGTTGCTTTCTTGGCCATGGGTCAATTCTCCAATCGAACTTGCTTCCGTGCTTTGTTGCGGGGTCCGTTCCCGCACACACGTGTATTTCACCGGGAAAACCCGCGTTTGGCAAGCGCACAACACGAAAAACATCGCATTTTCCACGATTTTTCGCATATTCCCGCGCAACACTCCGCCCCTCACGCGGGTTTTCCACACGAAAGACGCATCGCAACCAGCACCATCGAGTGGTCCGAGTGCCCGCCAAGCCGCGGCGCGTGCCTCAACTCCGCCTCGCTCACGCTCGCCGCCAGCGCCCCCGACACGTAAATCCCGTCGATCCGCGCCGTCTCGATCAACGGACCGCTCCCCGTCCGCCCCCGCCACGCCGGCCCCGACCACGTCCGCTCGCGGCTCTCGGGGTTCCGCGCCCGCCACGCATCCACGTACCCCATCGTCGCCAGCTTCCCCAGCGCCGTCACACACCCAAGCCGCCCCGACGGATCATCCGTCCCGTGCCGCCCAGAGTTCGTATCCCCCGCGATCACCGTCCGCCCCCCCGCCCGCGGCTTGGCATACTCAAGCACCGCCTGCCACACGTGCGCCTTCCCCGACGGATTCGAATCATCGGGAATGTGCACCCCGAGCACCTCGACCGCGCCCGCCGGGTGCGCGACCGTCGCCGCCGCAAGCCGCGGCCTGAACTTCTCCGGCATTTCCTCCCCACCCGCTCCGCCCCACGCGCGCGGCTCCGCCGGCCACCGCGACGCCAGCAGGATCGCGTTCCGCCCCGGATCCGTCCCCGAACACACCTGATGCCCCAATCCCTGATCCGCAAGCACCGCTCGAAGCTGCCCGCCCCGCCCCGGCCGAAACTCGCTCAACACCACCACATCCGGCTTGGCTTCGACCACATCCAGCGCGATCTCCGGGAGCCGCGAAGCCCCCCCGCCGTGCAGGATGTTCCACGCCAAAACCCGCATCCATCCCCCTCCCGGTCTCCCCGGTGGTACCGCTCTCCAGAGCGGTGGCCTTGGTGGCACCGCTCTCCCGAGCGGTGCTCAGAGCACCACGCTCTCCCCCGGCGCGATCACCGCCGGCATCCGCACGCACGCCGCGTCATCCTCGCACACCGCCGTCAGCGGCGAAAGCTCGATCACGCAGTCCGGCAGCCCCTCCGCGTTCACCGGCACCTTCGTCCCGCACCGCGCCAGCCACCGCGCCGCCCGCCGCGTCTGCAAAGCCTTGCTCGACTCCGCGCTGTCCGCCCCCGTCGCGTTCTTGATGGGGGCAAACTCCTCCACCCGGTCCGTCTCGACGACGATCGACCGCTCCGCCACCGCCAGAGCATCAAAGATGAACTTCTCCAGCTTGACGCCGTTGTTCGCCGCCGGCGACACGACCTTCCCCGCCATCACGTCGAAGTACGGAACCTTCTTCTCCGCCCGGTGGAACGGCAGCGACACCTTGGCGTCCGTCGCGAGCCGCTCGAGGAAC
>JBIKTT010000447.1:0-3010 GCA_044347925.1 Phycisphaerales bacterium | reverse complement strand
GCTCTGGCCAACATCCGCACCGCGTGGCGTGAACGCTCGCAGGTCCTCCGAGTCTCGATGAACTCCCGCAAGCTCTGCGCCGCGTGCGCCTACGACCTCTCAAGCCACGAGCCCGAGCCCGACGGCTGCACCGTCTGCCCCGAATGCTCCGCCGCGTGGCGTCTGGATCACGGCGACGCCGGCCCCAGCATCGTGGTCGTGCCCAGGGACCCATGACCACGCCGCGGCCGACGCGAGGTCACCACTTGGGCTTGCGGCGAGAGGGTGTGCCCAGCTGCTCCTGCCACGCGGAGTCGATCAGCTTGCGGACTTCCTTCACTTCATCTTCGAGCCGCGCGGGGTCCCAAGGCTGGAACCGGCTGAAGGTGTGGGCGCCGCCCTCGCGGTCGAAGATGCCGACGGTGTACGGGCCGCAGACACCCATGAGCCAAGCGGGAGCCGGCTCATCCGGGTCGGCTTTCTCCTTGAACCGGTACACGAAGTACTCGACCGCTTGGCCGCTTTCGGTGTACTCGAAGCGTTTGGCGAGTTCGAACTCGGCCGGGGCTTCGCCGAGCTCGTTGGGGTGCATGAGCCACTGGACCATGTTGGCGGCGGCCGCGTCGGCGTTGTTGCGATACTTCTCGGGGAACGCGTCCCCGAAGCCGCGGTTGTGCAGGATCCGCATGAACCGCTCGCGTTCGGTGATGTCGTCGGCGACCGCGAGCAGGACCTCCGGCGGAACCGTCTTGCCCCCGGTGAGCAGAGCGATGCAAGCCCACATGCGGATGTTGGTGGACTTGACCGCGAGGGCGGGCCGGGCGATGCGTTCGATCGTGGCGGCGTCGGCGTGGGAGACGATGTCGAGGATGACGCCGGCGAGGGCGCAGAGGTCGTCGTGGTCTTCCTGCTGTTTGGGCGTGCGGAGGGCGAGGGGGGAGTCCTTTTCGAACTGGAGGACGCGTGGGACGATGCGTTCGATGGCGGCTTGAGCGGCGGCCATCGTCTTGGCTTTGGTCTCGTCGGAGAGACGGTCCTGTTGGGCGAAGCCGAGGAAGAGGTGGAAGACCTCGTACGCGGGCTGATCGTCGCGGGCGGTGAGGTCGAGGATGCCGGGGACGAGGACGGGGAGGGCGGTGTCGGAGTCGGCGTAGTCGCCGAGCATGAGCATGGGGAGCTGGTTGGCTTTGGAAGCGGCGCGGGCGAGGTCGAGGAAGGTCTGGGCGGCGGCTTTGTCGTCGAGGCTTGCGATACAGCGGAGGACGGCGCCTTTGGCGTTGGGGTTGAGGTTGTCGAAGGTCTCGCGGACCGCCGGAAGGTCGGAGAGGGCGAGCGAGGAGTCGAGCAGGAGGATGAGGTCGACGGCGGGGTCGTCCCACCAGTCATCGACGGGCTTGAGTTCGGAGGCGCGGGTGAGGATGAGCTTGCGGTCGTCGGCGGTCGGGGCTTGGCGTTCGAAAGCTTCGACGAGGCCTCGGCGTGCGGCGGCGAGGTCGTCTTCGTTGTCGGCTTTGGCGGCTTGGATGTACTTGTCGAGGAGCTGCGAGATGGAAGGGGCGTCGGCCTTCTCGACGGCGGGCTGCTCGGGCTGGGCGAGAGCGGGCGCGTGGAGGAGCGGCGCGACAAGGAAGGGCAGGATCAGGAGGGTGTGAGCCATGGGGAATGCTAGGTGGATGACGACTCGAGCTTTCGCGTGGGGCAGGTCAGTGACACTGGAAGATCGGCTGGACTCGGTCGAAGCGATGATGCTTCAGGTCGTCGTTGGTGATCATGAAGTAGACCGAGCCCCAGTCGCCGAAGCAGAAGCCAGGCGGGCCGTCGGAGGTGACTTCGAGGAGGCATCGCCAGCGGGACGCGGTTCGCGCGGCGGACTCCCACGCGGCAGCGCCGTGGGCACCTGCGGGAAGTTCGGCTTCGACCTCGACCGCGCCTTGGATGGGCTGGGCGTTGCCGAGGATGTGGTGACCTTCGAACGACAAGCCGGAGTCTGGCGGGAGTTCGAAGAGGCTTTCGGATTCCTGCGGGGTGAATCGCTTGGACAGGCCGTTCTCCCATGCGAGGTGGTCGAGCCAGAGGTTGAGCGTGGGCTTGGCGGTGCAGGCGTGCCAGCCCTGGCCGTTGTCGGATGGCTTTGCTCCGAAGAGGCGGCGGAAGAAGCCGATGTGCTCGGGCCGTTTGGACCATGGGTCGGTGGCGCGACGGAGGCCTTGCTTGGGGAAGTGATGGACGCGGCAGCCTTCGGGATCCACGCCGTAGGAATCTTCCTGCCACCAGAAGAAGCTGAGCAGGCCCGAGTGCGGCAGAGGATTGTCGGGCATGATCGCCGCGAGTTCGTCGAGGTCGATCTGGGCGACGAAGCGGGCGTCGATGGATTCGTGGTTGGGCCAGGCGAAGCCGGGGGGAAGGTCCGGTGCGCCGCCGAAGCGGGTCGCGCCCAGCGGGCTTTCGCCGCGCGTGAGCGTGTAGCGGACGCCCGGGCGTGCGCTTTCGAGGATCTCGCTCGCGCGATCGGTGAGGCCGGCTTGGGTGAGAGCGTGGCGGAGGCGGCCTGCTGCGTCGGAGTTCATGACAAGGTCATCGAGCGTTCGTGGGCGGAGGACGCGAAATTTCGGGATCTTGGACCTTGACAATGGGCGGGAGCAATGTTAGTGTGTACTAGTCTTTGAGGAGGTGCGGTATGGTTCAGCAAAAACGTGCGGTTTCGATCGGTGAACAGGCGTTCGTTGCGGTCACGATGGCGGCGCTTGGAGCGGGGTGCGTGGTGGTGCCGGTGATGGTGTCGAGCAAGCCGTTGATGGATGCTCCGCTCTTTCCGCTGATAAGGACGGCGGTTGAGAGCTTGTCGTGGGCGGCTCCGGCGGCTTTGCTGGTGCTTGGTGTGATCGCGGGGGCTTTGACGCGCTGGCATCCGTTCGCGATCGGAGCGGCGAGCGTGGCGGTGTTTCCGATCGTGGCGATCGCGGAGATCGTGAAGGACCCGACGTCGCACAATCTCATTCCGTTTGAGATGGTGATGTACGCGTTTCTGGCG
>JBIKTT010000445.1:0-3012 GCA_044347925.1 Phycisphaerales bacterium | reverse complement strand
CCAAGGGCCCGCGCGAGAGCGGCAGCCGCCATCCGCAGTCGATCCACGCGATCGCGGACCGATTCCAGAGCCAGATCCGCGGGCACAAGTTCCCCCGGCTTCAGGAGGCTCCCGGCCCGCTGACGGTATCCGGCGGCTTGGCGACGTACCCGTGGGACGGCGCGACGGCGGCGGACCTCTTGGCGAAAGCGGACCAACTGGCGCTTGAGAGCAAGCGACAGGGCAAGAACGTCATCACCATCGGCGGGTGAACGCGTCCGTCATGATCGCGTCGGGTTGTGACCGCGCGGTGATCGCGACCACCAAGCAACGTGCTTTCAGCAGCCCGTCTCGAAGTTCTCGACGAAGTCGGCGTAGTCGAAGAAATCGACGAAGTCGTCTTCGTTGAAGTCGGCGGTCGCGCCCTCGGGGCAGAGGCCGGTTTCGAAGCAGCCCAGATAATCGGCGTAGTCGAAGAAGTCGAGGAACCCGTCGGCGTTGAAGTCGGCGGGGCAGGAGGGGGTCCCGACGGTGATCTCGGCGGTGAAGTAGGCGATGCCGTTGGCGTACTCGGGCGACCAGATGAAGGAGGCTTCGGATCCCATGAGAGGGAAGTTGCCCCAGGGGCCCGAGCCGTTGGGCGCGATGACCCGCACCGGGGTGGTGTCCACGCCGAAGCCGACGGTGCTGACGACCCAGCCGGAGGCGCCCGTCGTCAGCGTCGCGCCGCCGTTGGTGCCGCCGACGAACACGCCGTCGGTGCTATCGAGCAGGAAGCGGCCGATGAACATCTCGGGACGACCGGTGTCCTGAGCCCGCACTTGGAGGTAGTACGTGCCCGAGCGGGTGAGCGTGATCGAACCCGTGAAGGTGCTCGGCCAGTTGCTTCCCTGGAGGAAGAGGCGGCCGGGGTTGTTCGGCGTGCGGCTGACATAGGCGGAGATGATGTTGTCGGCGGTCGCAAAGCCGCTGAGGACGACATCGGCCGAAGCGGATGAGCCGGCGAGCAGCGCGGCCGTAGCAAGACCGGTCTGAAGGCGAGCGAAGACAGCATGAGCAGGCATGTTGACGAACAGATCCATCTCGATCTCTCCCTTTGGATGAGGTCAAGTCTAGGCCCGGGCGTGCTTTGCGACGGATTTTGCGGCGGGTTCGGCGCGAGGAATGACGGCGGAAAGGTCTCTGGAACGCCCTATAATCCGGTGCGTCGGTTCTTCCATATGAAGGAGTTGAGCATGCTGATCAAGCGGGCTTTGGTGACGGGAATGTTGGTTGCGGCTTGCGTGGGCGTGTCGGTGATGTCGGGCGGTTGCGCGACGGCGCCGTCGTCGGACTCGGAGAAGCTGGTGCTTCGCGACGATGCGGACCGCACGCTTCGGATGGCGCGGAAGAGCGACACCTCGCTGGGCTCGTTCCTTGATGCGGCGAAGGCGTACGCGGTCTTCCCGACGGTGGGCAAGGGTGCGATCGGCGTTGGCGGGGCGTATGGGCGCGGCGTGCTTTATCAGGGCGGGGAGATCGTGGGGTACTGCGACCTGACGCAGGCTTCGATCGGGTTCCAGCTTGGCGGGCAGGCGTACTCGGAGATCATCGCGTTTGAGACGGACGCGGCGGTTGCGCGTTTCAAGTCGGGCAACTTCGCGTTCGCGGCGCAGGCGACGGCGGTGGCTCTCAACTCAGGCGCCGGGGCCAACGCCAAGTATGCGGACGGGGTCGCCGTCTTCACGATGGGCGAGTCCGGGCTGATGTACGAAGCGTCGATCGGCGGGCAGAAGTTCTCGTACGAAGCCAAGTGAGCGAACATCAGGGTCGCTCGGCGCGGATCTTGGCTTCCAGGTCCGCGATGACGTCCATTGCGTTGCCTTGAGGGGCATCCGGGTTGAGTCTGCGGTACTCAAGGATCGCTCGGCGTGCGCCTTCGGCGAAGGCGAGGGCGGCGGCGTGGTCCTTCTGCTTGAACGCCATCCGGGCACCGCACAGGTGACCGTACCAGTTCGCGGGGAACTTCGAGGTGACCTCGCGGATCAGCCACCTGCACGCTTCGGGCGCGCGTGTGGCGTTCTCGTTGGCGAAGACGGCGAGCTCGGATCCGTCGTCGGTGGAGCTTGCGAGGCGGCCCGCGGCTTGGGAGCGCCACTCGGCGGGGCTTTCGATGCAAAGCCAGCGGAATCTGAGCTCTGCGGAAGCGGCTTTGCCGTCGGGCTGCTGCTCGATGCGGCCCAGAGCCAGCTTGGCGGCGGCGATATCACCGGCGTCGTAGAGCCGCACGCACTCTTCAAGATCGGCGGCTTGCTTTTGCCTGCGCTCGCGAGCGGCGAGCGAAGCCTCGAACGTCTTGCGTGAGGCGGCGATGTCGAGGCGACCCTCCGCGAGCTGGGCGAGGGGCGTCTGGAGGGCGAACGGGGAGCCGATCCATGCAATGACGCCATCTTTGACGATGAAGGCGGTGGGCACACCGTTCTGCTTGGCCGCAGCCATCCAGGTCTGAGCCATTCGGTCCTGATCGCCGGAATAGCCGACGGTGTAGTCCATCTTGTCGCCCATGAACTCCACGAACTGACGAACCTGACCCTTGTCGTTTGGTTCAAAGACGCTGATGCCGAGGAATCGCACGTCGGTGTGCTTGCGGGCGAGCGAGGTCATGAGGGGCACGCTTTCGGCGCAGGGGCCGCACCATGAAGCCCAGAACTCGACCACGTAAGCGCGGCCGGGTTCGAACGAAGAAACGGGCTGCCCCTTGACCCACTCGCGGACATCAAGAGGGGGAGCCGGTGAGCCGGGACGCAGGAGCGAGCCATCGGCCGGAGCCTGTGACGAGGCTTGGTCGACCGCCGGGTCGGAGACGCGGGGGGCGCAGGACTGCAGGAGTGCGCAGGCGGCCACGACGAGCCCGAAAGCCCACGAGTTGTTCATGAAGAGCTCCTTGGCATCTTCGACAGGATGCGCAGGCGATGACCGCCCGTCGCGACCCGTGGGCGATGGTCAATCGAGCGGAACGAGCTTGATATCGCGGAAGTGGATCTCTGAGCCTTC
>JBIKTT010000444.1:0-3018 GCA_044347925.1 Phycisphaerales bacterium | reverse complement strand
ATCGGGCTCGCACCGGAGGCGATCGTCTCGGGGAACGTGCGGCAGTCGAGCGACAAGCTGGCACCGCGGGGCGGGCGGATGGATGCGGAATGGGTGGTGCTTGTCAAGGATGGAGAAACGGTGAAGCTGACCTTGACGAACCCGCAGCGCGGGCCGCGGGAGATCAAGGTTGAGCTCTCCGCGGCGAAGTAGAAGCCGGGCCCGGGCCAGCCGGAAGCCGCGGGGAACCGAGGTGGCGGCGGGCTGGTGGGATCCGACCGGGCCGGGGGACGTAGAGTGCTCACCGGCATGAAGCACCTTCAAGGCATATTGCGCGATGGGAGCGGACGAAGGGTCGCCCGCTTGGCCGCGCGCGTACTCGTCGGCTTGGCGGGCGTGGTGTGCTTGGGCGGTGTGGTGGCGTGCGGGGGGACGCAAGCCGGGGGGGAAGCGGGCGGGGCGGCGCGGCTTCCGCGAGAGCCCGGGCAGGCGCGGCTGGATGCGGCGTGGGGGAGCGTGGTAGTCGTGCCGGCGCGGAGCTTGCCGCTTCGACGGGCTGGGATGATCGATGCTGCTTCGGTGCGGGCGCGGACCGACGATGGGCAGACGGTCGAGATCGAGTGGCGGATGCTTCGAGTCTCACCGGGTGAGTCACCGGCGATGCCGCCGACGGGCCGCCGGGGATGGATGCCGCCGGTGGGTGTGTGGTCGACCGCGCGGGTCGGGGCTGGGGAGAGCGAAGCTTCACTTGCGCCCGGGGAGATGGCGGCGGAGTTTGCGGTGCTGACGCTGCCGCAGGGGACGCTGGGGCAGGGCGTTTGGATGGAAGGGAGCGGGATCGGCGATGGTGCGTCGGGCGTGCGGCTTGAGGTGAACTGGCTTGCGTCGTCTGTGTCGCTGGCGGAGCGGGCGGGTGGCACGGTGCTCGATCCGCCGCTCAAGGCGGAGGAAGCGGCGAGCCCGCTGATACGTGCGTCGCTTGATGATGAAAGCACGAGCCCGTTCCGGCGGTGGCGGGCGCGGCTGGCTCGCGGGATGTTGATGCCGACGGAGAGCGCGGGGCCGGCTCGCGAAGCGGCGGTGGATGCGTTCGCGGATCCGGTGCTTGAAGAGATCGCCGCGCAGATGCAGGAGCGTTGGACGGTGGCGTTGCTGCTTTTGGAGCAGGCGGATGCGGCGATGGCTTCGCGGGTGCGGGCGGGGCTGGTGCTGACGGCGAACGTGGGCCAGGGAGTGGTCGCGCCGGCGTGGCCGACGGATCAGGGGGTGCTGGATGAACTGCTCGCGGGGCTTCTCGCGCCTCGCGCGACGCGGAGCCAGCGGCTGATCGCGGCGGAGAACTTCCTGAGGACGATCCCCGAGGCGGTGGCGCGGATCGCGGATGATGCGCACGCGCTGGATGCGGTCACGCTTGCGCCGGTGGTGGTGATCGCGGCGACGAACCTGACGGACCGGCCGCTGGCGGCTTCGGCGCTGTGGCCTCGGTCGCTTGCCGCGCCGGACCTGATCCCCATCGCTCCGCGCGGTGTGGCGCGGCTGGTTTTGCCGACGGATGCGGAGACGGTCGCGAGCCGTCCGGCGTGGGCCTCGGTGGTCGTCGGAGACTGGCGGGGGAAGGTTCCGGCATCGCCGGTGGCGACGGGCGTGGTGCCGCCGGGGCTGTTCCTGGGGTCGATGTCGCCGGATCTTTCGAAGGATGAGTGGCTGGGTTGGCCGGCGGATGTGTCTCAGGCGGGCGTGCCCCCTGTTGCGGTCACGATCATTCGGGCACCCTCGCCGAACCCGCGTGAGCGGGCGCATTCGGAAGGGTGGGTGCTTTACGGGGAATCCGCACCGGGCGTCGAGGGCGTGGTGCGGGTGTGGCTGGGCACGACGACGAGCGGGCGCGAGCCGCTGGTGGTGGTGACCGGAACGCCGCTTCCGCCGGGGGCGGATGGCGCTGCTTCGCCGGGGACCAAGCGGACGTTCTCGATTCCGATCCCGGCGGAAGCGGTGACTCGGGGCACGCTTCTGATCGGTGTGGATGCGACGGTGAGTTTGGCTGGGCGGGAGTCGCACTGGGCGTGGCCGCGGGCGATGTTCCCCTGGCAGAACGCTCCGTCGCGAGCGGCTTTGGACCTTTCGGCGTGGGGCGGGGTGGCGGCACCGACCGGGTCGCGGTAACGGTCAGGACACGCGGCTTCGAAGGCCATAGAGGATCCACTCCAGTACGAGCAGGGCGCCCGCGATGAGCACCAGCAGAGGCCAGATCTCGCGCGGGCCGGCGTCGGACTGTGCGGTCGCGGCGGCCCGACCGGCGACCTCGATGCTGTCGCGGGTTGCGATGGTGGATTCACGCTCATCGGCGAGGTTGACGGCGACCACACCGGGTGTTGCTCCGGTGGTGTAGACGCCGGCGCGGTCGAGCGGGCCGACCACCACGCGGGGGGAAGCGGGCGGGAACGTCACGGGGATGGTGACCGGGCCTTCGAGACGAGCGGTCGTCGAGCCGGCGAGAGCCATGAGTTCGAACCGTGAGCCGGTGGAGAAGCTCACCGCGGCGGATTCGGCGTTGCGGCCGGTGAGGAACTCCACGGCGGAAGAGAGGAAGATCGCAAACCCGGGCTCGAGAGCCCAGTTGGTCTGCCCGACCTCGAACGACAGGGCGAGTCGGCGCACGCCGGAATCCTCGGAGACGCGGATCAGCGGCCCGTTTGCGCCGCGAGCGAGTTCGTCGAGCTTGACGGCGCTGGCGGCGTCCTGCGGGATCTCCGTGAACCGGCGGGAGAGGCCGATGTAGACCGTGTCGAGGGAGACATCGCGAAGGACGGGGTGGGCACGCTTCCAGGAAAGGGCGTAGCCGGTCGCTTCGGCGGCGGCGGGCCCGAGCGAGAGGCCGGCGCTAGGGAGGGATGAAGCGATGGCGAGCGTCGGCACGGCGGGGAGCACGGAAAGGTCGGTGCGGTCCAGGACGAAGAGGTCAAAGCCGAGCGCGCGGCCGTCCGCGAGCATCTGCAGCATCGTCGAGGGCGTCACGGTCTCGAGGCGTTCGAGGGGGAG
>JBIKTT010000022.1:0-10645 GCA_044347925.1 Phycisphaerales bacterium | reverse complement strand
GGAACCAGCCCGCACTCGCATTTCCCGGTGATCCAGGGCTCGCTCGACAAGCTCATCGGCGTGGTGCACATCAAGGACCTCATCGCATACGGCCTGCTTTCCTCGCTTGAGTTCAAGGTGACCGACGTCGCCCGCAAACCGCTTTTCGTGCCCGAGGTGATGCCCGCGGTCAAGCTTCTGGACACCTTCCAGAAGACCCGGGCCCACATCGCGTTCGTCGTGGATGAATCCGGCGGCGTCGAAGGTCTGGTCACCCTCAACGACGTGGTGCAAGCCTTGGTCGGCGACATCTCCCGTCTGGGCGAGGAACCCTCCGCCCGCGCGATCCGCCGCAAGGACGGCTCGTTCCTGCTCGACGGCATGCTTTCCGTTCACGACGGCATGGTCGCTTTGGGCCTGCCCGACCCTTCGTCGGACGACCTGCCGGAGGTGACGACGGTCGCGGGCATGGTGCTCGCCCTGCTCGGCCACGTGCCGGATGTCGGCGAGCACGCGGACTGGATGGGCTGGCGCTTCGAGGTCGTGGACATGGACGGCCGGCGCGTGGACCAGGTGCTGGCGTACCGTGTGCCGTATGGGGGCGGCGAATCAGGCGGGAGCCCGAACTCGGCCGCCTAGATCGGGCCGTGCCTTGCCTCGATCGGAAGGGCTTGCGTGTCGAACCGAATCATCAAGATCGTCGCGGGCCTCGTCATCGCGCTCATGCTTGCCGCGGGCGTGTGGTCCAACATGTACGGCAACGGCCAGTGGCGTTCGGTCCGCTTTGGCCAGGAACTCGAGATCGCGTCCGACTATCCGTACCCGGTCGCGGTTCTGGTCTCCGTCACCAATCCAGACGGCACAACGACGCCGATCGCTTGGGGTGGATTGGGCGGTAAAGGAGGCACCAAAGCCTTTCCCGATGTCCGAGTGCCGACCGGAAACACGCTCCTCATCGAGTATTCCTCCGGCATGAACGTGGTTCCGTTCGTCGGGGATCCGCCCGACATCGTCGAGGTCTACAAAGCAATCACGGGTGGGCCGGCGATCGCCAAAGCCACGATGATCCCGGTCGACGGCTTGAAGGATGATTTCAAGGGCTCGACGACCATCACCTGCACCGCTGGAACCAGAACCACCGTCGGCATCTACAGCCGGGGAGTCACGATCAAGACGTCGCCCGGTTCCGGAAGATGATCGCGCGACCGGACGGGCCTCTCTTCGTCACTCCTGCGCGGCGTGCGTTGACGCGACCGTGCTGAAATCCTCTGTTCTGTGTTCGGAAGAACCAGCGATCCCGGGAGGCCCGATGCGAAAGAACCTGCCGCTGATCATCACCGCCATCCTCGTGATGGCCGTCATGCTCGCCGTGGCGATCTATAGCCGGCAGGTCGATGTCGGCCCCAGCCGGTCCGTCCAGTTCGCAAACGCGCTGGTCGTCAACGTCGACTCCAGGCTGCCCACCGCGGTGCTCATCGAAGCGTTCCAAGCCGACGGATCGATGGTCCCGGTCGCGTGGGCGCAGCTGGACCCGGTTCACGGCACGGTGCAGGTCGGGGGGGTCAATCTGCCCGCGGGCCAGGCGTTTCAGGTCACGTGCCGACCGGGCATGAGGGTGGCTCAGCTCGTAAACGGCGTGCAGACGCCGCTCACGGCTTCGGGCAGCATCAGCGGTGGTGCGTCTTCGACCGTCGTGCTGGCCACGATCCCGGGCTTGGCACCACAGCCTGGCTTTTCTGCGACCTTCTCTCCAACCCCGGGGATCTTGTGGGTGGCGCGGTCGTGGGATGTCGGCGGGACGATCACCTCGCAGGTCGCGACCGGCGTCGGCCCGGTGTCGCCGCCCGCGCCGCCCGAACCTCCGGCCAAAGCCCCCGCCGACGGCGAAGCCCCGGCGACCAAAGCCGACGCCGGTGCGGGCTAAAGAGCTGCTGGCTCTCGGCGATTACCCTCGGTTATCCCAGATGCGATGAAACCTCGTTCCAGTTCATCGCTTCGCTCGGCGGGCGGGCCTGCGACCACTTGATCTTGCCCCGGCCGTCGGCGGACTGTCCGATGACGATGGTGC
Organism: Phycisphaerales bacterium; assembly: GCA_044347925.1. Taxonomy (GTDB): domain Bacteria; phylum Planctomycetota; class Phycisphaerae; order Phycisphaerales; family UBA1924; genus UBA2396. The sequence continues at coordinate 8,598 of JBIKTT010000022.1, read as the reverse complement.
CGCGCTGGCTGACGTTCAGGTCGGCCCAGTAAAGCCCGTAGGCCCGGCACACCGCGCGGTGCATGTCGGAAAGCAGAGCCTGCTTGAGGCCCATCTGATCGGCCCAAGCTTTGTTGGCGGCGAAGCTGTCGCAGGAGATGCCGACGACGTTGGCACCCTTGTCCTTCCAGGACTGGAGCTCATCGTTGACGCATTTCATCTCGACCGAGCAGGTGGAGGTGAACGCGAAGGGGTAGAAGCTGAGGACGACGTCGCCCTTCTTGACGTGCTCGGCGAGGCTCCAGTCGGCCCGGTCCTGGGTCTTGAGGGTGAAGTCCGGGGCGATCGACCCTGGGGGCAGGACGCCGGAGGAGCTGGCGGGGGAGGCGGTGCGGTTCGCGTCTGGGTTGGCCATGGGTGAAATTCCTCGTTCCTGGGCGAAGATTTGAAGGTCGGATCGCCGTTTCGGTGAAACTGCTAGACTAGATCGTGATTATCCTACGGCCGCGGTCGGGCTCTCTGGACCGCGCGGCGTGAAGAAGATTTCATGACCTCACCGCTCGACCTGTTCCGCCCGATTTGATGAAAGGGGCAGGACGCCCCTGAGTAGAAAGCCCGGAGGGCCTATGCCGACCTCAACCATGAATCCGGACTCTCTCGCCGACCGTTACGCCCAGGTGTGCGACCGAATCGCTCGAGCCGCCGCCGTCTCCGGCCGCCGCGAGAACGAGGTCTTCCTCGTCGCCGTCACCAAGAACGCCGAACCCGAACAGATCCGCCAGCTCATCGACCTGGGCCACCGCGACCTGGGCGAGAACCGCGTCCAGTCGCTGATGCAGCACGCCGCCCTCGTCGACGAGTACTTCAACCGCCTCAAGGTCCTCCCCTCGATGCGCCGGCCGATCGATGAGCAGCAGCTCTTCCCGATGGGCGACGACAAGCTCGCGACCCTCGGCAGCAGCCGCCCCTCCGACAACCCCAAGCCCGCAGAGACCAAACGCTCCGGCATCCGCTGGCACATGATCGGCCACCTCCAGCGCAACAAAGCCCGCAAGATCGTCGACCTCGTCCGCCTCGTTCACTCGGTCGACAGCTTGCGGATCGCGGAAGAGCTTCAAGCGATCGCCCTCCGCCGCGACTGCGTCATCGACGTCCTCCTCCAGGTCAACTGCTCGGGCGAAGCCAGCAAGTTCGGCTGCCCCGTCCCCGCCGCCGTCCCCATGGCCGAACAGATCGAGACGATGATCAACGTCCGCCTCCGCGGCGTCATGACCATCGCGGCCGAGGGTGCTTCGGAACGCGAGACGCGAGCGACCTTCGCCCGTTGCCGCGACATCTACGAGGAAATCCGCACGCAGGGCTACGGCGAGGGGCAGTGCAACCTCCTCTCGATGGGCATGAGCGGCGACTACGAGGACGCGATCAAGGAAGGCGCGAACATCGTCCGCGTCGGGTCCGCGATCTTCGGCGAAAACGCCCGCACCGACCTCCCCGAAGAGCCCGAACCCGAAGAGCCCGACGACGAGACCCTCTGAAGGCAACCTCCCGCGAGCCAGGGCGTGTCGCCCCGCCGGATCCTCTTCAGTCCGCCCAGCGCCACCACAGGCGTCGACCAACGCTGAAAGAGACGACCGCGCAAGCGGTCGACCAAACCCGCGACCACCTTTTGTTCCCGTCTCCCCGAGGTATCATCCCCCATGCTCCTCGGCATCGACGTCGGCACATCCTCGGTCAAAGCCGTGCTTCTCGACCCCTCCGGCCGCGTTCTCGCCGTCGGCTCCGCGCCGGTACCCCTGCTCACCCCCGCTCCCGGCTGGACCGAGCAGGACCCCGAAGCCTGGTGGCAAGCCACCATCCTCGCCGTCAAGCAGGTCATCGCGATCGCCCGCGCCTCAACCGCCGACATCCAAGCCGTCGGCCTCTCCGGCCAGATGCACGGTTCGGTCTTTCTCGACGCACCAAGCGTGCTCAGCGGCGGCCGCTCGCCGGGGGCGATCCGCCCCGCGCTCCTGTGGAACGACCAGCGCACCGAGGGCGAACTCGCGGGCATCGAAGCCATCGCCGGCGGGCGTGCTTCACTCGTGCAAGCCGTCGGCAACGCCGCGCTGACCGGCTTCCAGCTCCCCAAGCTCCACTGGCTCCGCCGCCACGAACCGCACCACTTCGCGAAGACCGCGGCTGTCCTCCTCCCTAAGGACTACGTCCGTTTCCGCATGAGCGGCGAGCTCATCACCGACGCGGGCGACGCCTCGGGCACGCTTGTCTTCGACGTCGAGCACCGCCGCTGGCGGACGGACCTTCTGGCCAAGCTCGCGATCAACCCCTCCCTCTTCCCGCGCGTCGTCGAGTCCGCGAGCCCCGCGGGCTCGATCTCGGAGTTCGGAGCCGAAGCCCTCGGCCTCCGCAAGGGCACGCTCATCGTCGGCGGAAGCGGCGACAATCAGTGCGGCGCCGTCGGCGCGGGGATCGTCGAGCCCGGCCGCGCTCTGGCGATCCTCGGCACCAGCGGCGTTGTCTACGCCCACACCGACCGGTTCTCGCCCGACCTGCCATCCGGCCGCACCCACGCGATGTGCTCCGCCGCCGGTGCAAACGCCTGGTGCGTTACGGGCGTCATGCTCTCCGCCGCGGGCTCGCTTCAGTGGGCATCCGACAAACTCTTCCCAAGCGTCCCGATGGAAGCCCTTCTCGCCGAAGCCTGGGCCACGCCCGCAGGCGCTGAAGGGCTCGTCTTCGCGCCGTATCTGCAAGGTGAACGCTGTCCGCATCCCGACCCCGCCGCTCGCGGGGCCTTTGTCGGCCTGTCGCTGCGACATGGCCGAGGGCACATGGTCCGCGCGATCATCGAAGGCGTCAGCTTCGCGATGACCGAGATCCTGACCCTCGTGCGCTCGCTCGGCGTCGACATCCGGTCCCTCCGCGTCGGCGGTGGGGGAGCAAAGAGCCCGCATTGGCGGCAGCTTCTCGCGGACCTCGCGAGCGTGCCCGTCGAGGTTCCGACGACCGAAGAGGGCGGCGCGTACGGAGCGGCGTTGCTGGCCGGCGTCGGAGCGGGCGTCTGGCCGAGCGTTCCCGCCGCGTGCCACGCTTGCATCCACACCACGGACCGAACCGAGCCCCGCCCGCTCGACCCCGCTCTCGCGGCTTCCCAAGCCGCGTTTTCCCACCTCTACCCACGCCTCCTCGCAAGCCGCCACGCATGATCCCCCCGCACATCCAGCCCGTCGTCGACCGCGCCATCCGCAAGCTCGCCGTGCTCACGCCCGCAGCGCCCCTCGCGATCTGCCAAGCTCCCGGCCGCGTCAACCTCATCGGTGAGCACACCGACTACTCAGACGGGTTCGTCATGCCCATGGCGATCGACCGCGCCTGCGTCGCCCTTGCCGCGCCTTCGAGCGACGCTCTGACGCGGATCGCCTTCGCCGACCATCGCGACGTCGTCGAACTCGACCCGCTCGAAAAGCAGGAGCCAAACCTCCAAGCCGACCGCGGCTCGCCGCGCGGTTACGTCCGCGGCGTCATCCGCGCCTTCCAGGACCTTGTGCAGGACTGCGGCCCGCTGCCGCCGCTCACCATCGCCATCGCCTCTTCCGTTCCGCTAGGCGGCGGGCTTTCAAGCTCCGCATCCCTCGAGATCGCCCTAGCGTTCCTGCTCGCGGCGATCACGCAAGCCACGCTCGACACATCTCAGCTCGCCACCATCGGCCGCTTCGCCGAGCACGAATTCGCCGGCGTCCCCTGCGGCATCATGGACCAGTTCGTCAGCGCCGGTGCCCGCCAGGGCCACGCGATGCTTCTCGACTGCCGCTCGAGCTTGCCCCGGCACGTCCCCATGCCCGCAAATGCCGTCATCGCGATCATCGACACCGGCGTGCGTCATAGCCTCGCCGCGGGCGAATACGCCATCCGCCGCCGCTGGTGCGAGCACGCCGCCCGCGAACTCGGCGTCGCGACGCTCCGCGAAGCCACCGACGACGGCGGACTCGAACGCATCGAACGCTCAAGCCTCGCGGGCGACCTCCGCGCCGCCGCACGCCACGTCGTCTCCGAGAACCTGCGGACCCTCGCCGCCGCCGACGCCCTCCGCAAGGGCGACGCGGAAGCACTCGGTCGACTCATGAACGACTCACACGCTTCGCTCCGCGACAACTTCCGGGTGTCCTGCGCCGAACTCGACGCCGCGGTCGAGATCGCTCAGCACGTGGACGGCGTCCACGGCGCCCGCATGACCGGCGGCGGCTTCGGCGGAAGCGTCGTGGCTCTCTGCGACCCCCGAGCGGCAAGCTATCTCGCACAGGCGCTCGACGCTCGCTACCACGCCCGCACCGGCCGCACCCACACCATGTTCGTCACCCCCGCGTGCGGGGGTGCGAGCCGGCTCGCGTGACGACTATGCGGGCAGCGCCGCGACCGATAATCGATTCACCCCTCGGAATCCCGGGCCTTGTTCACCGGACGTGGCACAATGTGAGCGTGAGTCTGCCACAGCCAAAGATGCCGTCCACGCGGGGCGATCCCCCCGACGCGGTGCCGCGTCGGTACGCGGTCTTCCTCGCGGCGTGCACCGTGCTCACGATGGCGCTCGGACTCGGCCGGGACGATCAGACCCGCGGCCCCCTCTGGCACATGATGTGGATCCTGTCCCTCGTGGTGGTGCTTGCCACCCTCGCGGGTTCCCTCGCCCGTCGAAGCCGGGATGCCACGACGGCCATGCGTCCCCGAAAGCCCGCCCAACCGGCGATGCCAACTCCAACCGAGTCCCCCAGTCCGTCCTGAGCTCCTCTTGGTCGACGGAGAGCCCTCCAGCAACATCAAGCCACGATGCAGCTCGCATAACGGGTTCGCTTCGCCTGCGCTTTCCTCGATTCTTTGGGCTTCGACGACTTCCTCCGCGTCTTCGCGACGGGCTGCCGAGCGCGGAGTCTGACTCCTCGTCGCGTGGTCAGCGCGAGCATCTGGCACCCGGAGTCCAGAGAAACAAACCGCAAGGTCGCGTGTCAAGAATGCTTGACATCCATGGCGTGTCGCGTATACTTGACACAGTGTCGTTCAATCTTGACATTCTGGAAGGGAGATCGCGTGCTGCCATCGTTTGAAGAACGGAGCGTCTGGGTTCAGTTGGTCGCGATCGGGCTTGCCCTCGCGGGCTATGCCTCTGTTTCCGGGGCGATGCTCTCGAAAGGGATCGACACCTTCGCCGCGTATGTTCCGCTCTTCATGGTTTCGGCGGCTCTGCTTGTCGTGCTTCTGGTCATCGGCCACATCATCGCGGCGGTGGTGGGCCGGCCCGAGCGTCGTGACGAACGAGATCGGCTCATCGGCTGGCGAGCCGAAAGCAACTCCTCCTGGCTTCTCGGCACGGGCATCTTCGGAGCGCTGACCGCGATGGCTCTCGAGGTTCCGACGGTGTGGGTCGCTCACATTCTGCTGGGAGCCGTCTACGCGAGCGAGATGCTCAAGCTCGCGCTTCAAGCAGTGTACTACCGCCGGGGGTGCTGACCGTGCCTCAAACCGGACTTCGCAACCACATCCGCACGCTCCGCTTCCACGCCGGCGAGATGACCCAGCAGACCCTCGCCGACCGCATCGGCGTGAGCCGACAGACGCTGAACGCGATCGAGGGCGGGAAGTACTCCCCCTCGCTGGAGGTCGCATTCAAGATCGCTCTCGCCCTCGGCAAGCGTCTCGACGAGGTGTTTGAGTATGAACCGAACTGACCTTTGCCGAGAACATCGTCTCTGAAGTGCTAGCCGCTCGGATCACTTCTGCACATCCACCGGGTCGGGCGCGGGCACTTCGATCTCGATCCACACCGGGAAGTGATCGCTCGGGAACGCCGGCTTGTCGGTGGAGAGCGCCGCGGGCGTCGGTGCCGCCGGCGAGCCGGGCGTTGCGTTCACCGGGCTTGCTGGCTTGCCCGTCACCGGCGCATGCCGCCAGACGCCAGAATTCAGCACCTTCACCGACTTGCTCGGCAGGGCGTAATCCACCCGAAGCTTGAACATCGCCGTGTCCCACGGATCAAGCCCCTCGACCTTCACATCGCTCTCGGGCACGACCGCCGAGTTCACGTGCCGCGACTTGAAAAGCATCTTCGCGATCGGGCTCCGGAACGAGTCGCCATCCTTCGGGTCCGCGTTGAGGTCGCCGAGCACGACGAACGGGATCGTCACGCCCACCAGCGGGCCTTCCTTCCGCATGATCAGCCCGCCCTCCAGGCCCTTGTCATCCACCACGCCCGGCAGATTGTCGATGTAGTCGCGGATCAGGCGGATCTCATCGTGGTTGCGACGCTTGTTCCGCATCTCCGGCCCGTCGAAGGCCGGCGGCGTCGGGTGGCTGCAAAGCACGCGAAGCTCCGCGCCGTTGGGCAGCTTGACCGGCACGTCCCAAAGGCTCTTGCTCGAAAGCCGCATCGCGGTCTTGGCTTCCCCCGCGTACCAGTCCGTCCCGTCCGCCGCCAGCGGCATCAGGTTTCCCGGCATGTAGTCCCACGGATAAAGCTGGAACGTCCGCACGTGCTCCGTGTCGATCGTCAGCCGCTCATCGACGAGGAGCGTCATCGCGTACTGCCCGGGAAACGTCCCGAATCCCCAGCAGTCGTTGCCGAACGCGCGCCCCTCGGGCGTCTGATCGCCGGGTGAGCCGTCGGGCTTGGTTCCCGGCGGTGCCGGATAGGTGTTCGTGACCTTGCCGTCGCGATCGAGGTCAAACCCGCTGAAGAGGCCGGTGTTGCTCGGCGCGGTGAACGCTTTGTACTTGATGGGCTTGACGTCCGTCGCCTGCGCAACCGCGAGGAAGGTGTCGGCGAAACGCTGACCGTTCTGCCCCTCGGGGTCGCCTTCCTTGTAGCCCGGCGCGCCCTTCATGTCGTACGCGACCTCGTTCAGCAGGATGATGTTCGGCCGGATCCGCTGGATGACCTCGGCAAGACGCCGAAGCCGGGCGTGCGCGGGGTCCCGAAGGTCCTCGGTCCGCACGTCCTCCACGTTGAACGTTGCGACCCGAATGACCACCGGCCCCGCCGGGGCGCGGTCCGCCGCCGGAGCGGCCAACGCGGAGATCACAAGAGCAAGGCTCGAAAGCATCGGCCGAAGGGTACCCGCGCGTTATCGGGGTGGCCTCGATCTGACGCCCGGGAGGGTCGCTCCGCGTGCGCGGTCCGTGATGGTCCAGGAGCCCGGCCGCCCCTTCGCGCAAGATCAACCGGCCCCGACCGCGGGTCGATGAGGTCAACTGGGGGTCGGCCCCGCCGCGCCGGGTCGCGGCGCCGAGCACCCCGGGAGACCCACGATGGCCGCCGAGGAAAAGAAGGAAGCCGCCCCCGCAGAAGCGGCACCCAAGAAAAAGGGCTCCAAGCTCCCCATCATCATCGCCGGACTCATGATCGTCGAGGCCGTCGGCGTCTACATGGTCGTCGGGATGATCAATAAGAAGCCCGCGACCGCCGACGCCACCACCCTCGCCAAGGGCGACGATCAGTCCAAGGAAGAGTTCGTCGAGATCCCCATCGTCGAGGACAACTTCCAGAACATGCAGACTGGCCGCGTCTGGGTCTGGGACGCGTCCATCACCGTCCGCGTCCGCAAACGCTACGAGGAGAAGGTCAACGGCCTGCTCCAGAAGCGGGTGGCCGAGATCCACGAGGGCATCGCGACGATCTTCCGCCGGGCCACCTCGGCTCAGCTCAAGGAACCGGGCCTCGAGACCATCAACCGCCAGCTCACGGCGTACCTGGATGAGGTCTTTGGCAAGGACACCACCGGCGATGAGCCCGTCAGCCACATCGAGCGGGTGCTGATCCCCCGGTGCCGCGGCTTCCCGGCCGAATAACGGCCCGGGCGGGGCGGCGATATGGGGTGAACGCCCCGGGAAAAGTTACAGGACGTGGTTTGGTCCGTTCCTGCGCCTTTTTCTTGCGCCGAAGGGGGGGGTCGAATTATGGCTTTGGAGGCGGTCTGAGCCGATTCCACCCTGCCCCCGGGGAGTCCGGGGCATTCAGGGAGGCCACGGATGGCCGAAGACACGACCAATTCCAGCAATCCAACCGATTCCACCACCGGAGCGACCCCCGGCGGCGCGGGATCCATGGCGGAAGCCGCGCTGAACGCGGCGCAGGAAGCCGTCGCCGGTCTCGCCGGCGGCCTGGGGGTGGGCAAGACGCCAACCGGCGCGACGCCCATGCCGCTCCCCGCCCTTACGGCCAACCTCTCCCCCGCACAACAGAAAGCCATCGAGCTCCTCTCGGACGTCAACCTCGACGTCAAGATCGAGCTCGGACGCACCCGCATGCTCGTCGAGGACGTGCTCAAGCTCAGCGAGGGCGCGGTGGTGGAGCTCGACAAGCTCGCGGGCGACCCGGTGGACATCTTCGTGAACAACAGGCATGTCGCGCGTGGCGAGGTGCTTGTGCTGAACGACAGCTTCTGCGTCCGTGTCAGTGAGATTCTGCAGCAGGTGAGCGACCCGGTGACGGCCGTCGCGACGCCCGCGTGAGATTGACAAGACCCCGTGAATGAAGCACGGCACGCGAGTGCCGGGTGGCGACTCTGTCCGTGGAGATGGCGATGACGAAGTTCGGCAAGCACAACCCGGTCCTGGCCGCTCTGCTGGCCGCTT
>JBIKTT010000443.1:0-3025 GCA_044347925.1 Phycisphaerales bacterium | reverse complement strand
GGCTTCTCGATCGGGGTGAACTCAATCTCGACCTCGGGAGCGGCCGAATCGATGGCGGTGGTCGCCAGAAGGGGCAGGCTTTCGGCCTCGCCTGGGGTGTGCCGGACGACATCCTGAACCGAAACGGCCAGTGCAGGGGCGAGCCCGCGTTCCTTGGCCATCATGGCTGAATACGCCACGCCGACCGCGGCCGCGAGAAACACCAGGCCCTCGGCGGCGAACCGGGCCCAGACCCGCGAGCGGAGCCAGGTCGGAGCGGCGTTCTGAACCCCCGAACGGGCGCGGAGCGAGGACGGACGAACGGAGGGGGTCATCCTGACGGATCCCTTGCGGAGGCTCGCCTGCGATGATCCACCCACGGCATTCGTCAACATTCTCGCATCTCCGGTTGGCTTTGGGATGGACGCCACTCGCACTGACCACGGCGTCCATCTCGTTCTGAAGAATCCCGTCGAGCTTTCGGCCTTTCGCCTCGGCCTCTGGCACGGCTTGCAAAGGTTGAGGACAGCCAGTCCCGCACCCTTGCACCGTCACGCTTGACACCCCTCAACCACGCTCCCGATCCGTGCCATGAGCGGCCATGCGGACCAGCGTGGGAGCGTCTCTGGGGTGAAGGTTACCCCAGGAACCCGGCGCGAGCAACCGAAAGTACCATATAATTACCTTACAAATGGTCGTTTCGAGGTCTCGCGGGCGCTTCTAACGCCTATCCAGCCCGGTTACCAGACCAAAAAAGCACGCGACGGTGACCGGGTCACCGTCGCGCGGGGGTTATACCTGATGTCCGCCCTGTTTAGGTACCTGCTCGGAGCACGCCTTAGCGGAGCGTCTGGACCATGTCGAGGCGGAACTTGGGCTGCCACTTGATGGCGAGCTTGTCGCCGATGCCGAGGCCGGTGATGACCGCGCCCTTGGAGACGCGGAAGATCAGCTTGCACTGCTGGCCGGGCTCGGAGCGGGAGAGGTTCTTGGGGAGCTCTTCCAGACCGGTGAGGGGGGTGCCGGGGGTGTAGCGGACGCCGATGATGTCGCCGTCGCGGTAGTAGTACCCGATGCACTCGTACACGCGGCCCTTGTCGTCGACGAGGAAGACGGGCTTGTCGTTATCGAAGCCGCGCTCGCCGAAGCGCCAGGCGTTGGTCATGCTCACGTCGAGCTGGCAGACGACCTGGTTCTCCATCGGCTCGTACTTGTCGACCTTGAGGTTGGGGTCCAGACCGGTGGTCTGGGCGTCGCGGGGGTTCAGGCGGTACTCGCCGTCCTGGATCATGCCGCCGCCCCGGGCGGGGATGATCGTGCCGCCCTGGAGGGTGTCGCGCTGGAGCTGGATGCCGATCGAGATCGACGTCGAGAAGCCGAAAGATTCCGGGATCTGATCGACGATCACCTTCTCATTGGTGTTGCCCTGACGCATGAGGTAGACGAGGCTTTCGTCGAGGTTCGCGACGCTCCGGCCACCCATGAGGTCGGGGATGTCCATGTCGCGGTTGAGCGCGGTGGAGTAGACGCGGCCGGGGTTCGTATCCGAGATGTCGGCCCGGATGCCCTTGACGTACAGAGCCTTGGGGGTAAAGCCGGGGGGGACGAGGAACTCAAAGCCGAACTTGGAGTCGGCATCGGCGCCGACGGAGGGGAACGCTTTGCCATCGCCGCCGCTGGAGAAGCCGAACCGCGCGAACTCGACAAACTTCTTCCGCTTGGCGCGGGGGTCGGACGCGTCGATGTTGGGCGGAGCGGCTTTGAGCAACGCGGCGTGCGGGAAGATCAGCTTGGACTCGACGGTGTTGTTGACGAGGAGGGCGACCTGGGCGTTGACGACAACGACCTGGCCGGTCTTTTCCTTGGCGGCGGTGTTGAAGTTGACCACGTACCCGTAGAGGCGTGAAGCGGGATCGATCGCATCGCCGTCGAAGGTCAGAAGTCCGGTCTGGGCCGCGGAGAAGCGGTCCTTGGTCAGCTCTTCCATGCGGGCTTTGCCCGTCACGGTCGGGGGAGGCGCAACCTCGTAGCTCTGCACGATCGAGAAGGAGCCGGGGGGGGTGGTGTTGCGAGCACGGTTCTCGCCGTTGGTGGCGGCGTAACGCAGAGCGCCGGCGGTGGCGTACATCGCCGGGTAGTACGTGGCGAGATTCTCGTCGGTGTAGAAGGTCGTGCCGGAGAGGTGGCTATAGAGGTAGGAGGTAAGCCGGTCCGCAGGGACCCAGAGGGCATCGCCACGCTGCACGCTTCCGTTGGCGGAGATCTGGACCGCGCGGTAGTCGAACATGCCCATGTCGGCGGGGAGGCGGAGCATGCCGATCGACATGATCGTGATGCCCGCCATGATGACACCGGCGAGACCGCCGCACAGACCGCCGCCGACGTAGTTGGCCGTTTGATTGACGAAGACGTTGCGGCGGAGGGTCGCGTCGATCGCGGCCCGGAAGATGGCGTAGCTGATGATGAACGGGACCGACAGGGCGATCGCCCACGCCGACCCGGTCTGAAGCTCGGCGAAGAACCCGCGGGTCCCGGCGCTGCTCAGCATGTAGTGAGCCAAGGGCTCAAACACCGCGAAGGCGACCGCGCCGGCGGCGACGGTGCACATGAGGTGGATGAACGCGGAGAAGAAGCCGCGGAGCATCCACATGTAGAGCGAGATCAGGATGATGATAATGGCGAACGCGTTCATCACCATGGTTGAGGTCCTTTCGAGCGTCGAACATTCGGAGCAGACGCGGGAGGCGGGCGGCGGTTCCGGCCTGGCTTCCGGCGATCAGGGGACAGTGAGGGACGTCGGGAAACGGGGAACCGAGACTCAGACTCAGGCCGGCTTGGGTGCGGCCGGTGCGGGCTGAGCGGCGGGCGGAGCGGCTTCGGCGGTGATGCGGATGACCTCGTCAACGGTCGTGGTGAGCGTGACGAGCTTCTGCATCGCGGCCTGGGCGATGGTCGGGAACTGCTTCTTGCGGAGCTCGGCCCGGAGGGCGTTGATATTGCCGCTGCGGATGGCTTCGCGGCAGGCGTCGTCGAAGACAAAGACCTC